>CAYXYO010000231.1:0-3899 GCA_964469365.1 uncultured Desulfobacterales bacterium
ATAGTAAAAGGCAGGAACCTGGGCTCCAGCACACTGTCACGTCTTGAGATAATAAAGGCCGTCAACAGACCTGAAACCGATCCTGAAGAAATATCATCAATAGTCGCAAGGGACGCGGCCCTTGCATACAAACTGCTTAAAATCATAAACTCTTCGTTATACAATCTGCGACATCCTGTGGATTCAATAGAAAAGGCAATAGTTCTTCTGGGACTTGATGAAATAAAAAAATGGTTTTCAGTCATTATTCTTTCAGAGTTTAAAAGCGACGCTCCGGACTCCCTGCTGCACATGGCGCTGGCACGCGGTCTGTTCACGCAGGCGCTGGCAAAACAGGGCGGACAGGAGGCAATTGCCGACGAGATCTTCCTTGCCGGTCTCTTTTCACTGCTGGACGCCATGCTGCGCGTTCCATTTTCCGATATCATGGAACAGCTACCTGTATCTGACGACATCAGAGATGCCCTTGTTGACCACAAAGGCCCCCTTTCACCATATCTTGACCTGGCTGAGGCCTATGAATCCTCTGCGACAGACAGGATAGAAACAATACTTGATGAACTTGGCCTGAGCAGTGAAGAGAGCAGCATCTGCTATATGGAAGCCCTTATTGACGCATCCCTGGCCCTGGACAGATAGGGAGACCCAAGTTTCATGGCAGTATGCGACAACAGCATTATATGCATAAAGGGGCTTGTCAAACGCTTCGGGACAAGGCAGGCGGTTAACCGGCTCAACATCTCCCTGGGACATGGCGAGTGCCTCGGGCTGCTTGGCCCAAACGGCGCGGGCAAAAGCACCACCATCAAGATGATGCTGGGCCTGGCAAAACCGGACGCGGGATCCATCTCAATATTCGGCATTGATGTGCTTGAAGACGGTCGGGATGCAAGAAGACGCACAGGGGTAGTGCCTCAGAACGACAATCTGGACCCTGACCTTACAGTGCTTGAAAACCTTCTCACCTATGCGTCATATTTCGGAACAGGCAGATCCGGGGCAATGCCACGGATCATGGAACTCCTCAAATTCATAGCCCTTGAAAACCGGAAAGATGAAATAATACAGAATCTTTCAGGCGGACAGAGACGACGGCTGCTCCTCGCAAGGGCCATGGTGAACAGGCCAGATCTTCTTATACTGGATGAACCTACAGTGGGGCTTGATCCCCAGGCCCGGAGGCTGATATGGGAGCGGCTGAATCACCTAAGGGAAAAAGGGGTTACCATGCTCATTACCAGCCATTATATTGAAGAAATCGAAAACCTTGCCAACAGGGTCATCATAATCGACAACGGAACGGTTATAGCCGAAGGTTCTCCTCAAGAACTTATAGCAGAGCATGTAGGCAGGACAGTAATAAGGATTTCAGGAAACAGGGAAGATATGGAAACATTCAGCAAAAAGGCTGAAAAATGCGGGGTGGAAACCGAAAGGGACAACAGCAGTCTCTATCTCTATGTGGGAGACGAATGCGGCGAACTCGAAAAATCAGTCATGTCATACAGGCATGTTATCAAACGGCCCGCGACCCTTGAAGATGTATTTCTCAAACTGACCGGCAGAACGTTGAGGGAAAGCTGATGTTTCAGGTATGGCTCAGGAATCTGAGGGTATGGCTCAAGCACATCCGGGCCAGTCTTACAGGCAACATCGGGCAGCCTGTGCTTTTTCTGCTGGCCATGGGCTATGGCGTTGGAAGCCAGGTAAGGGAGATAGACGGTCTCGGCTATCTGCAGTTCATCGCGCCGGGCCTTGTTGCCTCGTCGGTCATGTCAAGCGCGGCCTTTGAATCCACATATGGGGCATATACAAGGCTGTCAAACCAGGGCACCTTTGAAGCCATACTCATGACCCCCCTGAGCATATGGCAGCTTTCCATGGGAGAAATCGTATGGGGTGCTTCCAAGGGACTGGTGTCAGGCATCATCATGATTGCGGCCCTGCCTTTTTTCAATGTAATACCGTCGTTCTGGACACTCCTGCTTGTTCCCGTGCTTTTTCTTGAGGGAATACTCTTCGCGTCCCTGGGCATGATAATGACAGCCACGGCCTCAAACTATGAATATTTCAACTACTTCACATCCCTTGTCATAACTCCCCTTTTTCTGTTCTCCGGGATATTTTTCCCGCTTTCATCCATTGAAGGGGCAGCAGGCACTGTATGCAGGTGGCTGCCCCTGACCGGAACAGTAAACCTTTCAAGGATGTTGTGTTACGGCAGATTCTACGACATGTGGACAATTGATCTTGCCATGCTGCTGCTCATGGCAACAGGCGCGGCATGGACAGCAGCCATTCTGCTCAAACGGCGGATGATAATATAAAGATGTCCGGCGCCACCTGTTGCAATATCACTATAACCGGGCAGGACAGAACCTCCAGGCTGGGCAGAAGCCTGGGGCATATCCTCGGGCCTGGAGACCTTCTGCTCCTTTCAGGCGATCTTGGCGCTGGAAAAACCACATTGACAAAAGGCATTGCCGCCGGTATCGGGATTGATGAAGGTGAGATATCCAGCCCCTCATTTTCCATCATACATCAATATCCGCTGCCAGGCAGTCACGGCCTCTTTGTCCATGCCGACCTCTACCGGCTCGGAGAACCGGATATTGTTGAAACCGGCCTTGAGGAGCTCATAAACCAGTCAAATATTGTAGTTGTGGAGTGGGGCAATATTTTATATGATAGCGGCCATGACCTGCTTGAAATCCGCATATCATATGATGAAACCTGCGATTCCGGCTGTGAAAACGTCAGACATTTCAGTTTCCACGGCAAAGGCGACTGGCCGAAACGCCTGCGTGAAGCCGGTCTGCACGAAACATAGAAGGACAATGTCATGGGTCTGAGAGTTGACACCTACCGGTGCAAGCTATGCGGCGCGTGCCAGGAGATCGACCCTGACACCTTTGAAGTGGATGAAAAGGCCGGAGAGCTGACAGTGCGCGAGCGTGAACACCCTGACCCGGGGCTCCTCGAACAGGCAGCGGCATGGTGCCCGGCGCACTGCATTGAAGTAACCCCTGATGATCCGCCTGACAGGAAGGATGACGAAGAAAGATTATCAACAGAAGATTATGAAAAGGGGATGATATTGCAAAAAGACCGGAAAAGTTATGCCATGGTCCCCCACTTTCCACTGGGGATCATGACCCCTGAGGAGTGCAGGAGGGTGGCGGACGCCGCTGAAAAATACAATGTCTCCATGCTGAAAATCACAAGCTCCATGCGTCTTGCCCTGATAGGAGTAGCCCCTGAAAATGTCCATGACGCATGGGCTGCCACCGGGATGCAGGCAGGCGCCGCAAAAGGCCCTTGCATAAGAAGTATCAGGGCGTGTCCCGGCACTGAATACTGCCGCCTTGCCAAACAGGATGCCCTGAAACTCGGCATGGAGCTTGACGCCAGGTATCACGGAATGTCACTGCCCGCAAAACTCAAAATCGCCGTTTCCGGGTGCGTCAATCAATGTGCTGAAAACTGCATAAGAGACATAGGACTTCATGGGAAAAATGATGGTTGGGTCATCACCATAGGAGGCAACGGAGGTGCCAGACCAAGTCTCGCACAGCCCTTTGCATCAGGGCTTGACGACGCTGAAGCCATGCTGACAGTGGACAAGCTGATAAAATTTTACAGTGAAAAAGCCAAAAAATTCGACCGGATGTCAAAGCTCATAAAGCGAACCGGCATTGAAAACATAAAGAAGGCCATTGACTTAAGAGATTAGACAACGTAACAACCTACATTAACCTGCGACGCATTCAGCCTGACGGCAACCAGACTTAACAGAGGTGATTTTCACTTGAACAGTACCGCTTCAAAACATGAAACAGTAAACATATACGCCCTCATCCCCACATTTTTTAACATGCTTGGGGCCCATGCGGTCCGGC
>CAYXYO010000232.1:0-4010 GCA_964469365.1 uncultured Desulfobacterales bacterium
TCGCACCCGAAGCACTGAAGAACTTTACGATACTGTCACACATATGGCATGCAGCCTTACCGGGGCGTCAGGGGCCTGTTTCTGGATAGTAAACAACGACTCCGGGAAACTTGTTCTTACAAGTAATGCCGGCATGCCTGATATTGCAGAGCTTGACAATATTTCCCTGAACGACGGGACATCGCCCTTTGCGAGGGTGGCCAGGGAGAAAATGGCATTTCTCTATAACGCCTCTGCGGAAAAGGTTTCTTCTCTTTCTGAAATTATTCAGGGAGAAACCATTATAATGCCATTTGTCATAAGAAGCGAACTGTTCGGGATACTCGCGGCGAACAATGGAGATACGTCCTGTCATCTGGGCGAGGAAGCCCTGTTCCTTATGCATCTTCTCACGGAACGTGCCAGCCTTACCCTGGAAAACCTCCTGCTTTATGACAGCGTTACCCTGAATCTGCATGCCACCCTGAGGGCACTGGTAAGTTCCCTGGAAGCCAAGGACCCTTATACAAAGGAACATTCGGAACGGGTAACCTTTTTTGCTCTCAAACTTGCAAGAGAGATGGGGTGTGCGGAAGAGGAACTTGATTCCCTGAGGTTCGCGGGACATCTGCATGATATTGGTAAAATAGGCATCAGGGATCACATCCTGATGAAGCCCGGCAAACTTACCAGGGAGGAATACGAAATCATCAAGACACATCCTGTTATAGGGGAGGAAATCGTAAGGCACCTGGGGCTTCTTCCGGCAGAGACAGCAATTGTCAGGCACCATCATGAAAGGTGGGATGGTAATGGATATCCTGATGGTCTTTCCGGAACTGATATACCCAAACTGTCCCGTATCCTGGCCATTGCCGACACCTTTGATGCTATTACGTCAAGCAGACCATATCGCAAGGCCGGTTCATTCAACTTTGCCATGGAAGAGATCAAGCGATATTCAGGCATACAGTTTGATCCGGAATGCGTCGCCGCCTTTGAAAGGACCCTGGAGCATATAAAAGAGCTTGAAGGCAGTTCCTTCAGAACCCGGTCGTTCTAGGTTGGCAGAGTATCATTCTGAATCTTGCCGCGAAGCTGCAAGAGTCCTTGCGCCTCTTTTTTTTTCTGTTATCTTTTTATCATTGTTGTGAATATAGATTCCCTGGACATCAGGGAAGGGTAATACAGGGCGCCAAAGGCGATTTTGCAAGGCGCCCTTCATAATATGTCAGGAGTATTACATGGAAAGGGTGCTATTTACCCCTGAAGGGTATAAAAAACTTAAGGAAGAACTTGAACAGCTTGAGAAAGTCGAAAGATTTGAGATAATAAAGGCCATTGAAGTTGCCAGGGCCCACGGAGACCTTTCGGAGAACGCGGAATATCATGCGGCAAAGGAACGCCAGGGACATATAGAGGCCAGAATCCAGTATTTGAACAGTAAACTCGGGGCCGCCGAAGTAATCGACACAAGGGGGCAGGAGTTTGAAAAAGTCGTTTTTGGCGTAAAGGTGCGTCTTGAAAATGTGGAAACTGAAGAAGAATCAGTCTATATGCTTGTGGGACCGGATGAATCAGATATAAAAGAGGGGAAAATCTCCATTATGTCCCCCCTGGGCAAGGCTTTGATAGGAAAGGAGGAAGGGGACGAGGTGGAGTTCAGGTCTCCGTCAGGCCCCAAGACCTATGAGATAATAGAGATATTTTCATGAGTTTCCGGCACGTCCGACCACTCCACCGGCACGCATAACACAGGGCATGGCAGGAGCCTTACCACCTTTTCAACAGTGCTTCCAAAAAATATTTCGTCAAGCTGCCCCTTGCCATGACTTCCATATCCGCCCATCACCACCATGTCGACATCATGTTCCCTGGCCTTTATGGCAATTTCATGAAATGGTGAACCTGTTGAAACGATGGTCTCTTTCACAAGTTCCTTCTCAGGCCATTTTTTAAGAAATTTGCGAAACATCTGTTTTACCTGGTTTGTCATGCGGTCAGATACATTGTCCACAGGTTCCTTCGCGTAGGAGGCAATGCGTTTTATCACCGTTCCGTCAACGATGTTCAGGAGCGTAATGGTGGCGTTATACTGTCTTGCAAGCGCTGCGGCATAGTTCAGGCCGTGCAGAGCGCATTCTGTAAAATCAAAGGGTACGAGTATGGTGTCAAGTTTCATAAATTATATTTTTTTATATATGACAGTGCTCCAGCCGGCAATATCAGCAGACCAGCAAGGGTGACAACCAGCCTGTTCAAACATCCTGTTCATGTCAGCCTGTCTGGCTTTTTTAAATCCACCGGCCACGATAAGGGTCGTATCGCCTATGTAGCATGACATCTGTCTGAAAAGTCCCTGCATTACCGAAGGAGCAAGGTTGGCAGTGATGATGTCAGGCGTAAAAGGCCTGAGTTCAGATAGAGAAATTCCATAAACAGCAATCTGTTTGTCCAGGCCGTTCTGTTTCACATTACAAGTGGCTATTTTAGCCGATTCAGGATCAATGTCCAGCGCAATTATTGAAGATGCGCCCAAAACAGCCATCATGAGGGCGAGCACCCCTGTGCCGGTTCCTATATCAAGGGCTTTTTTGCCTCTTATCATATCCGTGTCACTCAAATGCATTATGGCCCTGGCGCATCCGGCCGTTGTCGGATGGCTGCCGTTCCCAAAGGCCCAGCCTGCTTCAAGTTTGATGCCCGCGTTTTCAAGAAAGCTAAGAATGGTGTCGGAGCCGTCAGCCGGACTCTCCTGCTCCCAGTCACTGTATCCGTTTCTGCCTTCTGTCCGTCTTGTCCGCCATTGTGGATGGTGCGAAACCGGGATATTTTCCCGGGCAAGGAAAATATCCACAACATCCTGCAGCCTGGCAAGAGTTGAGTCAACTCCCTCTGAATGGTCATTTTTGTTTTTGAGGTTTTCTGCCTCAATAGAGACTGTCAGGGTACGCTGTCCATCTCCTGATACGGGCCCGTGGCACTCCACTGGCCATCCATGCCTGGCAAGGTGTCCGGCAAGGTCAGAGGCCAGCGGCTCCCCACATCGTATATCTGCTACTATAGACAACAGGTTCTAAACTCCTCCCGGACTCAATAGGGTCGTTATGATGCAGATGCGGGATTGACCCAATAACACATTATGTTTGGCTTGAGGTATATGCCCTGTTGACATTTATGAAAACGGAGTATCAAAGCCAATGTTCCTCTTGTACCTTTGGGGTGGCGGTTGGAAGAAGGCGGGCAGCATCCGCGATTTCCTGCTCAAGACCGGCACAAGCCTTCAACGCCTCATCAAACCTGCCTGTCCTGATGAGATTTTCCACATATCCCTTTTGCAGCTCAAGCCTGGCAATGGCAATGGCGGCGTCCGCGTTATCCGGAGCAAGCCGGGATTTCAGCGCCTTTAATTGTTTGATATTTTTTGCAAGGGCCTCGGCAGCAACCTTTTCCTTGCCTGCCAGCGTCTCTTTTGCCTTTTTCAGAGCCGTTTCCGCCATTTTTATGGACTGTTTGCCAAGGTAGGCGGCCTTGGCATATTCCCGCCTTGCTGAATATCGTCTTGCCCTTTTCAGATATTCTCTGGCGTCGGCCAGTTCCCCGGATGCGAAACGCAAGGCATCAACCTCCACCGCATCATCAATGGCCTTTACAGCCTTGTCACGTATATCCCGCCATCTTTGACGCGCCTTTGCGTTGGGAGTTTTTTCAATTATTTTGGCGAGTTCAGCATCAACTTTTTTTCGGAATTCCCTGCGTAACCTGTCGGTGTCAGAGAGCCTGAAGCCTGAACAAAGGCAGAAAACAGTTACAATCAGAACAAGTGAAGTGATATTTTTCATTTACCCATGTTGGCCAGTATGTGCGTTTTTATCCATGTCTTATCCCACCATTCCACCGGATTGACAAAGACTCCATGCACAAGCATGGCAAAATGGAGATGGTCTCCCCCGGCCAGGCCGGTGAAGCCGGTCTGACCGATGATCTGTCCCCTTTTGACTTCCTGGCCCTCGGCGACATTGATTACTGAC
>CAYXYO010000233.1:0-4407 GCA_964469365.1 uncultured Desulfobacterales bacterium
TGTTGTTTTTCCGATGTAACATGCGCCCCTGAAAATTGACCAGGATTATTGGCTAAATCAGTGCGGAGACGTATGCGCATGTGCAGTATATTGTAAATTAAGAAGAAATGCCACTGCCACAATGTTTTTTTCATGTGGTTAGTATGTCACGCTTGTCTGAATTTTAAAAGGTTTTTCAGGAAAATATCGCGGTGTTTTCATGGATGAGGCGGAGGAGAGGCGAGGTCCAGGGTTTTGCTGCCTGGAAGATTAATGTGTTTGCTTTGATATGCCTCCTGTCTGAATGGTTGTTAATAATCCCCGGTGCTGGTAACATGTTCAGACTTCTGATGAATTGCGGCAGCGTCGCGTAACGGACGCCTTGAAAAAGGGATTTCCGGTTCAGGGCGGGAAATGGCGAGATTGAAAAACGCAGCATGTCCAGGCTGACGCGTTTTTTATTTGAGCAGCAACAGGGCATCTGTCCCCGGGGAGGGTTGCCAGGGCGCGCCTGGTTGCCGGGCGTCAGGCCGCACAGGTATGTGAGATAAACACAATGTCACTGCAAAAAACAGATTTAACACATGGCAATGTATCAGGAAGTTCCGGCCCTGTTTTCCCGGTCCGGACTGAACAGAGCTTTTTTGCCGACTTTCATATCCATTCAGCGTACAGCCGCGCCACAAGCAGGGATATGCGTCCTGAAACCATAGCCAGGGCCGCCGCGGCCAAGGGGCTGGCCCTTGTTGGTACAGGCGACTTTACTCATCCGGAGTGGCTTGGAGAGTTGAGGGAGGCCCTGGAACCTGCCGAGCCGGGATTATACATGTTGAAGGGCAGGCCGGATTCGCCACGTTTCATGCTGACTGCCGAAATATCCAACATATTTACCCAGGGCGGTCGCGGCAGACGGATACATACGGTTGTCTTCGCCCCTGACTTTGAAGTGGCGGAGGATATACAGAACCGCCTTGCGGCCATAGGCAACATCCATTCCGATGGCCGTCCCATATTCGGGTTTCCGGTCAAGGAACTTGTGCGCCTCTGCCTTGAGGCGTCGCCTGACTGTTTCATTATCCCGGCCCATGTATGGACTCCATGGTTCGCGCTCTTTGGCGCCAAATCGGGTTTTGATTCCCTGGAAGAGTGTTTTGAGGAGCAGAGCTGCCATATCCACGCCCTTGAGACAGGTCTTTCATCAGACCCGCAGATGAACTGGCGCATATCAGCCCTTGACAGGTATGCCCTGGTCTCAAACTCCGATGCCCATTCACCGTCAAAGCTGGCCAGGGAGGCCAATGTTTTTTCATGTGAAATGAATTATCATTCTGTATGCGCGGCAATCAGGGGAGAGATTCCGGGCTTTGACGGCACCATTGAGTTTTTCCCTGAGGAGGGAAAGTACCATTATGATGGACACAGGGCCTGCAACATCTGCCTGAAGCCTTCAGAGACAAGGCGGCATGACGGCCTCTGTCCGGTTTGCGGCAGGCCCCTTACAGTAGGGGTCATGCACAGGGTGGAAGAGCTGGCCGACCGTCCTGAAGGTTTTGTGCCGTCTTCCGCCAGACCGTGTCTTCACGTAATCCCCCTTGAAGAGATCGTCAGGGAAGTCTATGGTATCAAGACAGTGACAAAACGTGTCAGGAAGACATGTGAAACCCTTGTGGAACATTTCGGCTCTGAACTGGGACTGCTGCTCCATGTGCCTGAAGATGAACTTCGGGAGGGGCTCACAGATGAGATGTTCAGGGCAATAACCGCTGCG
Organism: uncultured Desulfobacterales bacterium; assembly: GCA_964469365.1. GTDB lineage: Bacteria > Desulfobacterota > Dissulfuribacteria > Dissulfuribacterales > QOAL01 > CAYXYO01. The sequence goes on from CAYXYO010000233.1 coordinate 1,748, forward strand.
AGAAGGGGAGATGTGCGTATATTTCCGGGCCATGACGGAGTATATGGCAGGGTAAGCATAAATGCCGAGGGCGTGGAAATGGAAAGGGCCTGCGGGAAAACCGGAACGGAGCGGGAACGGAAGGTGCACAGACAGAAAAAACTGTTCGGGTAGAACCGTGACAGTTACAGTAATCAATGAGAGAGGAGAAAGATATGCCTGAAAGAATATACAACTTCAGTCCTGGGCCTGCCACCCTTCCATATCAGGTGCTGGAAGAGGCGGCAAAAGACATTGTGAACTTCAGAAACCGTGGCATCGGTCTTATTGAAATGAGCCACAGGAGCAAGGAGTTCATGGCCGTTGCGGAGGAGACCGGGTCCCTTGTAAGGGAGCTTCTGAATGTGCCTGACAACTACAGCGTGCTCTTTCTCCAGGGCGGGGCGTCATCACAGTTTTTCATGGTTCCCATGAATCTTCTTGGTCAGGGGAAGGGCGCCACATATCTGAATACCGGCGTATGGTCAAGGAAGGCGATAGCGGAGGCGAAACTCTTTGGTGACATCAAGGTGGCCTGGACAGGCGAGGAAGACAAGTTCAACAGGGTGCCTTCTGATGATGAATACAGTGTTGACCCGGAGAGCGAGTACCTTTATTTCGTCTCAAACAATACAATCTACGGCACGCAGTTCAGGAAATTCCCGGAAACCGATGTCACACTGGTTTCAGATATGTCTTCTGACATACTGTCACGCCCCGTTGATGTCAGCAGGTTCGGCATCATCTTCGCGGGGGCGCAGAAGAACATGGGGCCTGCCGGGGTCACCGTTGTCATAATCCGTGACGACCTGCTGGACAGGGCGGATGAATCTGTTCCCACCATGCTGAAATACAGGACCCATGCCGACAAGGATTCCATGTTCAACACTCCGCCATGCTTTGCCATATATTGCGTGGGCAGGGTTATGAACTGGCTCAGGGAGCAGGGCGGCGTTGAGGAGATGGCCCGGCTCAATGAGAAAAAGGCGGCCATTCTTTATGAGGCCATGGACAGGACGGATTTTTACAGGGGACACGCCAAAAAGGATTCACGTTCACTTATGAATATCTCCTTCAATTTGCCTACCCCTGAACTTGAGGCAAAATTTATTGCGGAGGCGGCCGAACAGGGGCTTGACGGTCTGAAGGGACATCGTTCCATAGGGGGGTGCAGGGCCTCGATTTACAACGCATTTCCCATGGAGGGTGTTGAAAAACTTGTGGATTTTATGGCCGATTTTGAGAAAAAGGAGTAAAAGGCGACTTCCCCGCGGTGTTTCCATAACATTCCGGCATGGAGATGGCAGACAATATCCTGAAAAATATAGGCAATACGCCCCTTGTACGCCTTGACCGGGTCAATCCCTTTGACCGGGTGGAGATATGGGCGAAGCTGGAGAGCAGGAACCCGGGCGGCTCCATAAAGGACAGGATTGCCCTGAACATGATAGAACGCGCTGAAGAGCGTGGCGAGCTTTCAGGTGACAGGATCATCCTTGAGGCAAGCAGCGGCAATACCGGCATAGGCATTGCCATGGTCTCGGCGGTCAAGGGTTATAAATGTCTTATTGCCATGAGTGAGGCGGCAAGCGTTGAGCGGCGGCGTATCATGCAGGCCTTTGGAGCGGAGATACTGCTCACCCCTGCCCGCATGGGAACAGACGGGGCCATAGAGGCGGTTTACAAGCTTGCCAGGGAGAATCCTGACAAGTATTTCTGTACAGACCAGTTCAACAACCCTGACAACTGGAAGGCCCATTATGACACCACCGCTCCTGAAATATGGGAGCAGAGCCGCGGGCGCGTAACCCATATCATCTCCACCATGGGCACCACCGGAACCCTTATGGGCATTTCCAGAAAGTTTCAGGAGATGGCCCCCCATGTGAAGGTCATTGGCATGGAGCCCTTTCTTGGTCATGCCATCCAGGGGCTCAAAAACATGAAGGAGTCCTACAGGCCGGGGATATTCGACAAGAAGAGGCCTGATTCCATCATGCACTGCAGTGATGAAGACGCCTTTAATGCCGCCCGCCGTCTTGCCCTGGAGGAGGGTATCTTCGCTGGCATGAGTTCGGGAGCGGCCCTTGCCACGGCCCTGGCCCTTGGCGGCGAACTTGATGAGGGTGTAATTGTCATCATACTCCCGGACGGAGGAGAACGCTATCTCAGCACATCCCTGTTTGACCCTCCTTCAGGCGGCAATGACTCCGCCTCGACCGCCCCGCTTGTCCTGTCAAACACCCTTACCAGGAAAAAAGAGGTTTTTGAGCCGCTTGCGCCCGGCAAGGCAGGTATCTATTCATGCGGTCCCACAGTGGACGCCCATACCGGACTTGGGATGTGCAGGCGTCTTGTGGCCGTTGATCTCCTGCGGCGCGTCCTGGAGTTTCACGGTTATGAAACAACACATGTGATGAACATCACAGACATGGATGACCGCACCATAAAGGCTGCCGGAGAGGCGGGGAAGAGCCTGGAGGAATTTACAGGTTACTATACCGAAGCCTTTTTCGAGGATGTAAAGACGCTTGGGGTAATGCCTGCCACGGTATATCCAAGGGCAGCCGGGCATGTCGGGCTTATGAAGGAGATGGCTGAAAAGCTGCTTGAAAAGGGTGTGGCCTATGAAAAACACGGCT
>CAYXYO010000234.1:0-6780 GCA_964469365.1 uncultured Desulfobacterales bacterium
TCTCCACCTCATCGCCGTTCTGAAGCTCATATTTCAGGGGAACCATCCGTCCGTTCACCTTTGCCCCGGTGCATTGATGCCCCACCTCGGTATGTATGGCATAGGCAAAATCAACAGGAGTGGCCCCCACCGGGAACTCCTTGATCTCACCCTCAGGAGTAAGGACATAGACCTCATCGGGAAAAAGGTCCATGCGTACCGACTCAAGGAACTCCCTGGGGTCATCAAGGTCCTGCTGCCACTCCATGAGCTGCTTGAGCCAGTCAAACTGACGGGCCTGCTCCCTTGTAACGGTCTTGCCTTCCTTGTAAAGCCAGTGTGCGGCAATACCCTCGCTTGCCACCCTGTCCATCTCCTCAGTGCGGACCTGTATCTCCATCCGTTCCCCAAAGGGGCCGATAACAGTGGTATGAAGGGACTGATACATGTTAGCCTTTGGGACGCCTATATAATCCTTGAACCTGCCATGCACAGGCCGCCACAGGGAATGGGCTATGCCAATGGCTTCGTAACACTCCTTCTGGGTCTTCAGTATGACCCGGAAGGCGATGAGGTCATATATCTCGTCAATGGTGACATTGCGGCGGCGCATCTTGCGGAAAATACTGTAAAGGTGCTTGGGACGTCCCAGAACAGTGCATGAAAGACCGTACTCGGCCATCTTTTTTGACAGTATCTCCTTTATATCCTCCACATACTGCTTGCGCTCTCCAAGACGGGTTTCCACCTCCCACTTGAGCTCCCTGTACTCATCAGGCCACATATGCATGAAGGAAAGGTCTTCAAGCTCGCGCTTTATCCAGTCAATACCCAGCCTGCTGGCAAGGGGAGCGTATATATCAAGGGTCTCCCTGGCTATCTTGGCCCGTTTGGGCGGTTTCTGGAAATCAAGGGTACGCATGTTGTGGAGCCTGTCTGCCAGCTTGACAAGCAGCACCCTGATATCCTTTGACATGGCAAGAATCATCTTGCGGATATTCTCAGCCTGCTTTTCCACCTTGCTGTGAAATTCTATCTGGCTGATCTTGGTTACTCCGTCAACGATCCCCGCCACATCGCCGCCGAATTTTTCTTCGATCTCTTCAATGGTCGCAAGGGTGTCTTCAACCGTATCGTGGAGCAGCCCCGCAGCAATGCTTGCGTTGTCAAGTTTCAGTTTCGCAAGGATGTAGGCCACGGCAATGGGATGAACAAGATACGGTTCACCTGAAAGACGTGTCTGACCGGCATGGACCTTGGCCGAATAGACATAGGCCCTTTCCACAAGGGATGTGTCCGCGTCCTGGTGGTAGGAGTGTATCTGGTCAATTATATCATTGATTCTTAAAGTCAGGTCTTTTTCAGCCCCCACTGTATGACACCTTATCGCCTCACGAGTTTCAGAAGATGTTCCACAACACTTTCAAGGGGATACTCTTCGGTCTTGCCTGAAGCCCTTTCAGTCACCTCGGCCACACCCTCTTTAACCGCCCTTTTGCCAACGGTAATCCTGTAGGGTATGCCCACCAGCTCGGCATCCTTGAATTTTACGCCGGGACGTTCCTTGCGGTCATCGTAAAGGGACTCCACGCCAGCGCTTTCGAGGGCGCTGTATATGGCGTCCGCAGCAGCCGTCATCTCCCTGTCCTTTGAATTCATAAGAGATATTATCACCTGATAGGGCGCTATCGGAAGCGGAAAAATGATGCCCGCGTCGTCATGATTCTGTTCTATCGCGGCGGCCACTGTCCTGCCCACCCCTATGCCGTAACAGCCCATGACCATGGGACGCTGTTTTCCGTTGCTGTCAAGGAAGGTGGCCTCAAGGGCCTCGCTGTACTTGGTACCCAGCTTGAAGATGTGGCCGACCTCTATGCCTCGCCTTATCTCCACTGCGCCACGGCACCTGGGACAGGGATCCCCTGCTGTCATTACCCTTATGTCATGGAAATCCGGCCGTTTCACATCACGTTCCCAGTTCATGTTTATAAAATGGGTATCAGCCCTGTTGGCCCCGGCAACAAAATTTTTCATGCCCGCAGTTGCAATATCAGCCACCATCTCCACATCTTCCCTGAGATTCCGGGGGCCAGCGAAACCAACCGGCGCGCCTGTAATCCTCTCAACATCTTCAGGCCCGGCCATCTCAATGGTCTCCGCGCCCAGCACCCGCATGAGCTTCACATCATTGAGCTCATGGTCTCCGCGAAGACACGCCACCACAAATCTGCTGCCATCAACCTTTAAAAGCAGGGTCTTTACAAGCTCTGAGGGCCTGGCGTCAAGGAAACCCGTAACCTCTTCCACGCTCTTTGCGCCAGGCGTGGATTTCTCCTCAAGGGGACGCTCGGCCTCGGTTCCTGACGGGTAGTCGGTTACAACCGGCGCAAGTTCCACATTGGCGGCATATGAACAGGCCATGCAGCATACTATATCATCCTCTCCGGTGTCAGCCATGACCATGAATTCATGTGAGGCGTGTCCGCCAATGCTGCCTGTGTCAGCCTCCACAGGCCTGAAATCAAGTCCGCATCTCTCAAAAATGGCGCTGTATGCCCTGTACATCGCCTGGTATGTGACATCAAGGGCATCTTCATCCACGTCAAAGGAGTAGGCGTCCTTCATTATAAACTCCCGTCCCCTCATAAGGCCGAAACGGGGACGTATCTCGTCACGAAATTTGGTCTGTATCTGGTAGAGGTTGAGGGGGAGATCCCTGTATGACCTCACCTCTCCCCTGACAAGGTCTGTTATCACCTCCTCATGGGTCGGGCCAAGACAACACTCCCTGTCATGCCTGTCGCGCATGCGCAGAAGCTCCCTGCCGTAATGTTCCCACCGGCCGCTTTCCTTCCAGAGCTCCGAGGGCTGAACAACGGGCATAAGCACCTCCTGGGCCCCTGCCCTGTTCATCTCCTCCCTGATGATGCCCTCAACCTTCTGAATGGCGCGCAATCCCAGGGGAAGATAGGTGTAAAGCCCCGATGCGAGCTTTCTTATCATGCCCGCCCTGAGCATAAGCCTGTGGGAGACCACCTCCGCCTCGGCAGGCACCTCCTTCAATGTCGGAAGAAACAGCCTGGAATATCTCATTTTTCATTCTCCTCCTCTTCTGCGACCTTCTCCACCTCCTGCCAGAATTCATCAAGCAGGTCCTCCTCTTTCACCTTCTTAACTATCTTCTCACCCCTGAATATGATGCCGACCCCCTTGCCGCCGGCCACTCCTATGTCCGCCTCCCTTGCCTCGCCGGGACCGTTGACCACGCAACCCATAACCGCAATTTTGATGGGCTGTTTCATCTTCTGCACCCTGCGTTCAACCTCTTCGGCAAGACCGAAAAGGTTGATCTCGCACCTGCCGCATGTGGGACAGGAAATGATTTCAGGTCCGTGACGGCGCAGCTTCAGTGAACGCAGTATCTCGTAGGCCACCCGTATCTCCTCCACCGGGTCCCTGGTAAGGGATACGCGCATGGTGTCCCCGATGCCCTCCATCAGAAGGGCCCCAAGGGAAACGCTGCTTTTCACAGTGCCGGGGATCAGGCCTCCGGCCTCTGTAACCCCAAGGTGCAGGGGATAGTCAGTACTCTCGGAAAGCAGTCTGTAGGCGGCAATGGTGTTCAGGACATCCGAGGACTTGATTGATATCTTTATCTCATGGTAATCCATGGCGGTAATAAGGGATATATTCCTCAACGCGCTCTCAACCAGGGCCTCAGGCACGGGTTCTCCATATTTTTTAAGTATATCCTTTTCAAGGGAGCCTGAATTTACCCCCACCCTTATTGGAATCGCCCTTTCCCTGGCCTTGTTCACAACCCTTGCGAGGCGTTCGGCCCCGCCTATATTGCCCGGATTGATCCTGATGCCGTCAGCCCCGTTATCCATGGCGGCGACCGCAAGACGCCAGTCAAAGTGGATATCGGCAATAAGCGGTATGGATATCTCCCTGACAATGGAGTCTATCGCCTCTGCCGCATCCATGTTTACAACAGCCACACGGATAATATCGCATCCCACATCCTGCAACTCACGAATCTGTTTTACAGTGGCGGCCACATCCCTGGTATCGGTGTTGCACATGGACTGGACCGCAACAGGGCTGTCTCCGCCCACGGCAACATTTCCAACATGGATTGTCCTGGTCTTTTTCCTTTTGTTCAATGGCAAATTTACATTATTCATAAATGTCATGATAATTCAGGCGCTACTCAAGGGCAATACGCTTTAAGAGGTTTATCAGGCTTTACCGTGGAAACACCGAACTGTATTCAAGGCAAAAAAATCAACATGATAACCGGACAAAAGCCACGTAACACGCAATCTGTCATATAAACTTTTTCTTTCTTTTCATGTGAATATTGTGTCCAACATTTCACGCCTGTAATATATGCCATACATAGAAATTAATTTTTTTTCAGTAGTTGACTTAGCTAAAAAAAACATGTGGTTGGGAGGAGGCACTGTCCAGACTTCATCTTTCCAAAACAAAAACTTTAAAGTATTCACTTGACCATACCGATATTTTAGTTATTAAAGTTAGACCAACTTGGCCTTGACCAGGCCCTGAAACAAGAATATACTATACACAGTGTCAAATTATAATCACTCGTCCTTTTAAATTATTTTTCTATTTCATTTACAAAAAACAGGAAAATTTCATGCAGAAACTGACAACCATACTTCAGGAAATCTTGGGATCAAAGGCACGGGTTGCCGTACTTCGCAATGTTATCAAATCCCCTGGAATTGCCGCCAGAAGCATTGAAACAAGAAGCGGAATGTCATGGGGAGCAATAAGGCCATCAGTGGATCAGCTTGTGCGCCTCGGAGTAATCGAGCAGGACAAGGCAGGATGGTCCAACCACCTTACGCTCAACAAAGAACACCTCCTGGCGCGACCGCTCACCCGCCTCTTTGAGGAAGAGAGAAAATTAGTTGTCTCCCTTTCACAGTACATAAAAAAACAGATCAAAAACATTGACCAGAAGGGCCTGACAAGCATTATCCTGGATTTTGACTCACTTCATCTCTATGTAGTGCTGCGTACCAGGGGAATCGCAAAGGAGCTAACAGAACGTCTCGAAGAAATTTGCACCATGTATAAAATCAATGTAATTGAAACATCGGTTGAGGAATTCATGAAAATTCAGGATGAACGCTCCTCATTCCTCCTCGTGGTTACCGGAGAAAAACCTCCCTTTAAATCCATGTTGGAACGGCTCAGGTTTTTTGATTTTGAATAAACGTGTATCACTGCTATTTTAGATTTTTTTATAATCACGGCAAACTCAAGACTCGGATAAAACCAGGTGAAAGGCAGCTTATTTTCTCATGTTAGAAAAAAAACGCAGGAAGCTTGAGGAGATAATAGTAGGCATTGACCTGGGTACATCAAACTCCCTTGTTTCATGCATGCAGGACAACAGGCTTGACATCCTGACAAATGAACAGGGAAACCGGCTTACCCCGTCAGCGGTTTTCCTGGCCGGGGAACACGATGCAATTGTAGGTGAAATAGCCAGGCACCAGGCAGTGCTTCACAGTGGGGAGACCGTATGCAACTGCAAAAGATACATGGGTACGGGCAAGCAGTTCCGTGTAAATAACAGGGACTATTCACCCATTGAGATATCGGCTTTGATCCTCAGAAAGCTGAAACAGAGCGCTGAAGAACGGCTCGGTTTTCCATTCAGCCGGGCAGTAATCACTGTACCCGCGCATTTCAACGAGAGGCAAAGGCAACACACCATACTGGCTGCGGAACTTGCATCACTGGATGTTGTAAGGCTGCTGAATGAACCAACTGCATCAGCCATAGCATACGGAACGTGCAGAAACAGGGACGCCAATCTTATGGTGGTTGATCTGGGAGGCGGCACCACTGACATAACCCTTCTGGACTTCCATGAAGGTCTTTTCAATGTGGTGGGCACAGGAGGATCAACGTGGCTTGGGGGATGCGATCTTGACACTGTGCTGGTTGAATGGATAGCGAAGCGGTTTGCGGATAAACATGGATTCAATATTCTTGAAGACAAGATCGCAAAACAGCAGCTTTACATGCAGGCAGAACAGGCACGTATCAATCTTTCACAAATAGAATCTGCTGACATCCTCATACCATATATTGCCACAGGAAAAAACGGGCCTGTACATCTGAAGCAGACCATTACAAGAAAAAAACTCAATGAACTGAGCCGGGATTTCCTGAGGCATTTAAGGGAACTGGTGGAAACAACCCTTGATGAAAACGGCATCGCCAGGTCATGGGCAACAGACATTGTATTTGCAGGCGGGGTGACCAGGATGCCTGCTGTAAGGAACAACGTATTGCACATACTGGACGGAAATGTCACCATATGGAATGACCTTAACCCTGACGAAGCGCCGGTCATGGGCGCGGGACTCCTTGCGGGAAAATTCTCAGGACATAACAGTGACTTTTTCATATGCAAGGACATTACTGTCCATGACATAGGCATTGAAGATGACCAGGGCAATTTTGTAACCCTTATAAAAAAAGGCACCACCTATCCGGTTGCCATATCAAAAATTTTCACAACAACAACAGACAACCAGCGGGAAATAGCAGTCCACCTGCTACAAAGGACCATTGACGGCACAATTATTTCACTTGGTTCCTTTATCATGCCAGAACTGCCGCCAAGACCGGCTGGTGAACTGCCCATAGAGGTGACTGTCTCGATTAATGAAAACAGACTAATAAAAGTCACCGCCCTGGAGAGGGAAGGAGGTAGGGAGATGTCCATTACGGAGAAGGTCGATCACTCCCTGG
>CAYXYO010000235.1:0-2550 GCA_964469365.1 uncultured Desulfobacterales bacterium
TGCCCGAAACGGCCTGGATTCACAAAAACATCATCAGAGATGTCCACGTCGAAATTGTACTGCTGAGGCCCAAGGCCCTGACGAAAATTGTGGGCATAACCGTACTGCATTCCGGTTCCGTCTTCCGGATGGTCGCCGGTCTGATAGCTGTTCATATACTGACCGCCGGGACTTGCATTATCTCCGCCCATACCAGCCCCATTCATTCCCGCGATAGCTGAAGCCGCAATCGCTGTGGTTGCCGATACAACAATAACTGCCTTGATCATGCTTTTTAATGTTTTCATCTCAGATACTCCTTTCTTTTTCAAATTAAAATTGGTTAACTGTATGTCTGGCGCCGTTTACTTGCAGATGCTTGTTACAACTTGCGTGCCAGGCAGAAAGAATATCTATAACATCCTGAAATGACAACACGTTATCCAGCAAAGTCAACGGAAAAACAATGTCACTGTTCGACAATTCCGGCCAGGCGGCCCGACAATTTTGTCGAAGAACCCGTGGCGCTGTTTATGAGCATTACTAAGCGGAACCGTCGCCTGTTCGCACGCCTCCATGAGAAGAGACTATTATTCGCAACAAAATTAAATAATTGCACAAAAAACTCATATTCTGCATCATATATAATATTATGGTACGTTACTTGCCGTTTTAGTATGGCATGGATAAATTGATAATTTTTTTATAAGGTTAAATATCCCTGACCAACACAAACAGCAGAAAATTCAAGAATCAGGCAGGAGCCCAAGCAATGAATAGACGAAAACTTACCTCCCTGACCCTTGCCGTCTCACTTGTACTGACAGTATGGACCAGTATTGTTCTCTACATAATGCCCCATGGACGGGTGGCATACTGGTCTGACTGGAAGATGTGGGGACTTGACAAACCGCAATGGAGCGCCCTTCACATAAATCTCGGCCTTCTTTTCATCATTTCAGGGGCCCTGCATTGCTGGTACAACTGGAAGGCCATCACAACATATATGAAAAAAGCACGGAACAGCCGCCTGTTCAGCCATGAAGCCCTTGCAGCCATGGCCATTGCCCTTCTGTTTACTGTTGGCACATACCTGGAACTCCCTCCCTGGAATACAGTCATTACACTTGAAGAAAGGATAAAGGCCATGGGAGCTGAAAAATATGGGGAGCCCCCCTATGGTCACGCGGAGCTATCTTCCCTTAAAATGTTCTGTAAAAAAACAGGGATAAACATTAACGTAGCTGTTGAAAACATAAAAAAACGCAAGCTGCATTTCACCGGCCCGAACCAGACAGTTGCCCAAATTGCGGCCACGAACAACATGACCCCAAAGGAACTTTACAAAATAATCAGGCCTGTTGAAGCCGAAACAGAAAAAACTCTCTTTCCGGAATCCCCAATGCCCGGATTTGGCAGGCAGAGACTCGCTGACCTTTGTGAAAAATACGGTCTTGACATGGAAGACGTTGCTGAAAAACTCGCCGCACAGGGCATACAGGCCACTGGAAACATGACGGTCAGGGAAATGGCAGACTCTGCTGGCATATCACCCTTTCAGTTTTTTGAAACGATGAGAAAGATTGCCCTTGCGGAACAGAACTGATGAACCGTTTTTTTTACATACTGTTTTTCATCCTGGGTTATTCAGCGTTACAGGGGGCTGGATATGCGGATGAACTCCTGATGGGACAGGTAATGTCAGTAGACCGTGAAAACAGCGCCATTACCGTCATGCCCATCACCGGGGACAACAGGGGTGAAAGCGGCAAGAATGAAGCAGTTGTCATCAACATGGTTGACGGTTACCTGCCATCCACCATTAAAAAGGGCGGAACTGTCAGGGTATGGGTTACGCCTGCCTCATCAGACAACGCCAATGCGTCACCAGCTAATGTGAGTGGCAGAATAGGCCGTGGCAGATATGGCAGATGCGACTGTACGGGAATAAGGTCAAGGCTGAAAAAATCCGTGTCAGGCAGGGGACAGGGGCATGGCTTCCGGCGGGGGGCAGGCAGGGGCAGATAACAGGCTTTATCTTGTTTTGTTCGGTTTTCAGGCGTCAGAAATGCCATTCCACACCGGCGGAAGTTATCATCCTGCTGCCTGTAGAGATGCCTGAGACATGGGCATTTTCCCGCCAGTCCAGGTTGAGAGAAAAGGTGAACCGGCGCCAGGTGCGCGACAGACTGCCCCAGGCGGACCATGTACGGCTTGTAACCGGAGAGAGCATGGGGGTGTGGCCGTCATAGTCTGTCTCAAACCATGCGAAACCGGCCTCACAATCTATGGCAAGGGGAAACATGGCGGAAAAAGATGCCGAAATCCTTATCTGATCATAGGAATTGATGTCAATGGAAGAATCAAGATTACTGTACAGGAACCCTGCCGTTGCAGAGAGCTCGGGCATGAAAAAGAAAGTTACGTCCACCCCTGTTTCAAGCAGTCTTTCATCCCTGCTGATGTTGTGGATACGGGGATGGGGATGGGGATGGCCGCCCCCTGCCACATCCGGTGACATGCCATTTCTGTGAAATGACGTGTCATTACTGCCTCTTTTCACTGGCGGAT
>CAYXYO010000236.1:0-2733 GCA_964469365.1 uncultured Desulfobacterales bacterium
GAAGCGGGAGCATGCCACCCCCTTTGATGAAAAACTGGATTATATGTTGAAGTTCATATCCCAGCTTCGGCTTGCGGAACCGGAATCCGGGGATTTCAGGCCGGAAGGGTGCCGTTCCCTGCATGATATCGTTCGTTTCACCCATGAGACAGGTCTCAGGGAGATGTTTTTTTCCACCTGCCACACATCTTCCAGACGGCAGGGGGCGCTGCGTCTTGCCTCCAGACTGCCAATGGATGTCTTCATACTTGATGTCAAGGACGGAATTGACATGGACGGCGTTTCCGTGGAAAGTGGCGTGGTTGACATGAGCGCCATCAGATCAGTTCCAATGCAGGCCCTGTGGAAGGGGTTGTGCAATCCCGGCATATCGTGGTCTGACTTTGAACACTTTGACTGGAAATCCTACGATTCCATCGTAATGGCAGGCGGCGTCGCATCCAAAAAGACATCGGAATTTGCGAGTTATGCCATTATATCCAGTCATTACATGAATCTGAATATGAGATTCGGTTACCATTTCACCATAGTTGACACACTGTGTTCACCTGATGAGATGAGCAATTACATAACTCTCCGGTTCGCAGGCGGCGGAGGCGACTATCATGGACGTCAGCTCAGGCTCCTTTTTATCCGGACGATACTTGGCGACAACGGTTTCACAGTGCGGCATACCGGCGACCTGATAGACGCCAGGCTTCATGCCGGAACCGCTGAACATCTTGCTGAAAAGCTGGATATTACAGGCAGGCTTCTCGGAGTGACGCGCCTTATGGACATGACCCTGCAGGGCATGGATGATGTGAAGGGTTATATGGAGGATTTCATGCGGGGCGATTACGGTTTCACAGCGTCAATGAACAGGGAGGGATAGTGGCAGACTATCAGCTTGCGTGGATAACAGACTCCCTTGCCGCGGGGCATGCCCCAATGTCATACCAGGAACTGGACTTCATAAAAGGGCAGGGCATTGACTCAATTGTAAACCTTTGCGGTGAGTTTGTTGATTTGCATGAAATCGAGGAAAAATATGGGTTTGACGTCTATTACCTTCCCCTTGCCGATGAGACGGCCCCTGACATGGAGGAGATGGAAAGATGCCTTGAATGGATTGACGAGGCCCTGTTTCTTGGCAAAAAGGTGCTTGTGCACTGTCATCACGGCATAGGCAGGACAGGCACTGTAATTACAGCCTATCTCCTTCGCAGGGGTCTTGACATAAAACCGGCCTCGGCCCTTCTGAAGATGAAGGAGACCAGGGCAAATCCTGCAAATTACGCCCAGTGGCGTCTTGTCAGAAAATACGGAAAGGCCCAGGGCAGGCTGACTGTAAGGGAACCTTCACTGGAGAGCGGCAAGGCTGTTGACCTTACCATGTTTTTTTCCCGGTATGAGGCGCTCTTCGCGGAGATTGAGGAAAAGGTGTCAGAGTATGAGAAAAAGGGCGGAGACATATTGAGGTGCGGTCTTGATACCGATGCGTGCTGTCATTCACCTTTTACCCTCTCCTTTTTTGAATGTGTCTATATGATGCATCACATAAACAGAACACTCAGGAACGTGGAGAGAAAAAGGGTAAGGGAAGAGGCCGCACGCGGGTCAGCCCTTGTCAGAAACAGTGTCGCCAGGTCAGGAAAGGGGCATGAGCTGTTTGCTGTGAGCAGCACGTACAGGCAGGAGAGGCTGGTCTGTCCCCTGAGCCATGAAGGCAGGTGCCTCCTTTACCAACACAGACCCCTTCGTTGCAGGTATGCCGGGCTTCCCCAGGGCACTGTTGACACTGCGCTTTTCAATCAGATCATGGACAATATATCAAGGGAGCTGTTTCTCTCCCTTACAGGCGCTTTTCCGGAAGAGGCCGGTATGGAATTTTCTTCCCTTGACGCATTATCAGGGAAATTTATGGAAGAGTATTTTGCGATTATTGCGCGGCAACAGACACGTGAAGGCGCTCCGAATCAGATTTTTTGAGCGAGGGCTGATTCAGCGCGGGATTGCCCTGAGCCTTTGCGGCTAACAAAGGTCCCGGAACCCTGCCATGAATAATTCCGATGTGGAATGTTAATGGCCTCTGAGTCAATATAGGTAAGACACCTGCCCCTTGCTAAATTAGCGTATGGCGGAAAAGGAAGTTCTTACATGAAAACGAATTCCTGGGACACCATATTGAACGAATTGGGTATGTTGTCCTTGGAGTTCTTGAGAACAATACCCTTGTCAGTGATATATCCATGGTCCGCGACCGTGGTCTTGCCCTGCAGGATCGTGACACAACGACCAACACGGTCCTGCGTGAATACGTCCGGGGCCCGGGCCTGGGCGGCGGTATCGGCGGCCTGCTTTCCATGCGTCAGAACGGCGAGGACTATTTTTATCTCTATGACGGCAAGGGCAATGTAACCACCGTGCTTGACAGCAGTCAGACAGTTGTGGCACTATACAGGTATGATGCCTTTGGCAGGCTGATAAACAAAACCGCCCTGATTGACCAGCCGTACCGGTTCTCCACCAAACGTTACGATGCAGGCACCGGCCTGAGCTGTTACGGCTACCGGTTCTACTCCCCTGCTGTGGCACGCTGGCTGACCCGTGACCCGCTTCTTCCAAGCTTACCGCATCTCGAAGCCATGCGGAGATGCAGGGATCTCAGGTCCAACACTCGTACGCTTTCACCGCATGCCACTGGCCTTACCCCGGGTCCTGCGCAGGTGCTCATGCCCTTTGCTTCCCTGC
>CAYXYO010000237.1:0-15277 GCA_964469365.1 uncultured Desulfobacterales bacterium
CCTGGAGGCGTTGCAGAAGATGCGTGTGAGAACGCCGGCCGGCGGAGAGATACCTCTGGCAAGGGCCGCTTTTCTGCAATATGGCCGGGGGTTCAGTGTTATTAACAGGACAGACCAGAAGCGGGTTATTAACGTGGTGGCAAGCGTTGACAACAATGTTGCCAATGCCGAGGAGGTCCTGGCTGATGTAAGGCGCGGGGTGTTGCGGGAGCTCGTTTCCGATTATCCGGGCCTGAGTTATGATATGGAAGGGGAGGAAAAGGAGCGCAGGGAATCCATGGAGAGCATGATGAAAGGCTTTGCGTTTTCCATAATGGCCATCTACGCGTTGCTTGCCATCCCTTTCAGGAGTTATATGCAGCCATTTATTGTTATGTCAGCCATACCATTCGGCCTGCTCGGTGCCATTCTGGGGCATCTGCTTATGGGGTATGAACTGAGCATACTCAGCATGTTCGGCATAGTCGCCCTGTCAGGGGTTGTGGTAAACGATTCACTGCTCCTGATTGATTACATAAACCGTAAAAGAAAAGAAGGTCTTGGAGTCAGTGATGCGGCCATAACATCAGGGATACGGCGTTTCAGACCTGTTCTCCTCACCTCCCTTACCACATATTTCGGCCTTGCTCCCATGATTTTTGAACGCAGCATACAGGCCCAGTTTCTGATACCCATGGCCCTTAGCCTTGGCTACGGCGTACTTGTGGCCACATTTATTACCCTGATACTTATCCCCTGCCTTTATGTGATTTTTGAGGATGTCAGGTCAGGCATGAAGAAACTTGTTACAGGTTGAGGAAAGTTGCAATGTTGTAACCCTGTCTTTTGATCATTGGAGTTGCCTGGCTCTTCAGGTTGTTTGTGAGAGCGTGATACGCTATAGTTAACGTGTCAGTCATACGGGAATTTTCCACTCTGTATGGTCAGCCAAGTATTATGCCTGAAGATTGTGAAACAGTTTTGCCCCGAAATATAATTGAATTTGCCCATATTGCGTTATAAATAAAAATGCCTGAAAAATATCCTTTATACAATAATCCTGATTATATCCTTGAGGTGCTTTTAACCCGGGGCCTTCTGGCTCCTGAACAGATACTGGAACTGGGAAAAAGGGTGGTTGTCGCAAGAAGGAAGGGGATTGATCTGGTCCAGTGGCTTGTTGAAGAAAAGGTTCTCAAACCGGGCACTGATGAGGTTTTGGATGAGGCAGACATAATAGGTGCTATAGCTGAAAACAGGGGGTGGAATTTCAAAAGGCTCGATCCTCTGGAACTCAATATGGATATAGTTACCAGGACCCTGCCCGCCTCCTTTGCCAAAAGAAGACTGGTGCTGCCCATAAAATGGCATGGCAGTGAACTGGAAGTGGTATGCTATTATCCTGAGGATGTGGAGCTTGAAGAGGACCTTAAAAGGGCATGCCAGGTTAAAATACGCATGTCCGCCTCAACAAGCAGAGACATAAGAGCCATAATTAACGAGTTTTTCGGATTTAAAAAGTCCATTGCCGCCGCAAGGGATTCCATATTCAATCCTGTTGCCACGGATCTCGCCAACCTTGAACAGTATGTCAAACTTGCCTCCTCGGATCATGCGGATTCTGAAAAACATATAAACGCCGCGGTGGACCACCTCCTGCAATATGCCCTGGACCAGAAGGCAAGCGATATACATATTGAGCCAAAACGTACTGAAATAGTGGTGCGTTTTCGCATAGACGGCGTATTGCATGATATATACAAGTTGCCGAGGATTGTGCACGAGGCCATATGCAGCCGTATAAAAGGTCTCTCGCGTCTTGATATATCTGAAAAAAGACGGCCCCAGGACGGCAGGATGAAGATAGCTGACAATGAGGAGGAGAGCGAGGTAAGGGTCTCCACGGTTCCGGTCGCCTTTGGAGAAAAGATTGTGCTGCGTCTTCAGAACGCGGATATCCTTTTCAGCGAACTCGACGAGCTTGGTTTTTCAGAACGTGACCTGGAGGCATACAGGAGTATAATCAACAATACATATGGCATCATCCTGATGACAGGCCCAACGGGAAGCGGCAAGTCAACCACCCTTTACTCCACCCTGCGCCATCTCAATTCGCCTGAGATAAATATTGTTACCATTGAAGATCCCATTGAAATGGTGCATGAGGATTTCAACCAGATTGCGGTCCAGCCCCAGATAGGCGTTACCTTTTCCACCATACTGCGTAATATCCTGCGTCAGGACCCTGATGTTGTAATGATAGGAGAGATCAGGGATCAGGAGACGGCAAAGTACGCTGTACAGGCAGCCCTTACCGGTCATCTTGTGTTTTCCACCCTGCATACCAATGACGCGGCAGGGGCCATTACAAGACTTGAAGACCTTGGTCTTCCGCCATATCTTATCTCGTCAACCCTTCTTGGCGTGGTGGCTCAACGTCTTATCAGGATGAACTGTCCAAGATGCAAGGAGCCTGTAAAGGTTACCAGGGAAGAACTGGCATCATTTAATTGCAGGGCTGGAGGAAACAGTATTACCGCGTATTATGGTCAGGGTTGCAATTTTTGCAGGCATACAGGTTACAAGGGCAGGATAGGCATATATGAAGTGCTTGCAGTGGACGAAGAGATAAAGGCGATGATACATGAAGAGGCTGGTGAACAGGCTATCAAGGCAGTGGCCCTGAAAAAGGGCATGACAAGTCTTAAGCAGGATGCGTGCAGAAAACTGGCGGCAGGCATAACCACCTTGAGGGAAATCATACGGGTAACCTCATAACTCCATACGGGTACAATGCAGGGAGGGCCTGATTTTTACTGTCGCATGCCGCAGATTCTCCGGGAGAGAGATATGTCAATGAGTAATATGATTAATAATACGCGGTTATCAGGAATGACCAACATACGTTATCCTTCTCCTGCATCTGACATGACAGTCAGGAAGGGCGGCTCAGCACCAGAAGAGATAATGGAGGAACAGCCTTCAGGTGAGCGCCATGCGGGCCAGACAGGGAGCGGGCGCAAGGTGTCTGACACGGCGGAGACCACTTCATCCATTTACAGGGATCAGTCAGGCAATCCCCTTACAAGGGAGGAGGTGGCACAGCTCCGTGAACTTCAAAGTCGTGACCGGGAGGTTCGTCAGCATGAAATGGCGCATGTGGCAGCCGGTGGTTCGTATATCAGTAGCGGAGCCGTCTATTCATACAGGAGAGGCCCTGACGGCAAACGCTATGCAGTGGCCGGAGAAGTGGGGATAGATACCTCAAGGGAGAGTACGCCCGAGGCGACAATCGCAAAGATGCGCGTGGTGAAAAGGGCGGCCCTTGCCCCGGCTCACCCCTCTGCGCAGGACAGGGCCGTTGCGGCAAGGGCCAGCCTTGTTACCGCTGAAGCGCAGGCTGAACTTGTGGGGGCCTATCTGGATAAAAGGGTGTGACATCTCCTGGATTTTTTTCGTGGGTAGAGAATGAAACAGAAAGCAGTATGCCTTGTGAGCGGCGGCCTTGACAGTTGCGTTACAACTGCCATTGCGGCTGAACGGTATGAAATAGCTATGCTTCATGTAAACTATGGCCAGCGTACCGAGAAGCGGGAACTCATGGCCTTTGAGGATATAGCGGATTATTATAATGTTGATGAACGTCTTGTGGCGGATATCTCATATCTGAAGACCATAGGCGGCTCGGCCCTTACCGACGAAGATATTTCCGTTCCCCTTGACGCGCTTGATGACAGCGAGATTCCTGTTACATATGTGCCCTTCCGCAACACCCATATCCTTGCTGTGGCAGTATCATGGGCTGAAGTGACAGGGGCCTCAGCCATATTCATAGGAGCGACCGAGGTGGACAGTTCAGGCTATCCGGATTGCAGAAAGAGTTATTACAAGGCGTTTGAAGCCCTTGTCAGGGAAGGCACTCGTCCGGAAACAGTCATTAAAATAGAAACTCCCCTGATAGAGATGACAAAAAGGGAAGTGGTAAGGACAGGTGTGGAAAAGGGGGCTCCATTGCATCTTACTTGGTCATGTTACAGGGATGAAAAGGTCGCGTGTGGCAGATGCGATTCGTGCCTTCTCAGGCTCAGGGGATTCAGTGAGGCCGGCATAACTGATCCTGTGATTTATGCTCCCTGATAAATGGAGGCCATAGGGCGTTTAGAGGACAGTACGGCAGAAAGGGACCTGCAATGCAAGACAATACGTTAAAAAAAGAACTTCTGGATATACTGGCATGCCCTGCGTGCAAGATGGCTGTAAGGCTTGCAAAGGATGGCATGGGACTTGTCTGTGAAAAGTGCAGGCTGGTTTATGAAATCAGGGACGGTATTCCAATAATGCTGGAGGATGAGGCGAGAGAGTGGAAGGGTGAATAAAACAGGGGAGCCGGACTCCCCTGTTTTACTGGTCTTTGTCTGGTGACTTGTTGTTGTGTGCGCTGGCGTCATGCCGCGGGCGCACATTGCCGGGATGAAAGAACTCCTGACCTATAGTTTTGTCTTCTGATATCCGCTCAGTGATTTCTGCTCCGGAAGCTGAGTCATCCATTCGGGATTGGTGAACCAGTATGACTTGAGTTTTTTCAACTCCCCGTTTGCGTTAAGCGACATGAGGAAATTGTCAATCAGGTTGAAGAAAAGCGGGTCATTCTGGGGCAGGGCTATGCCAAGCGGTTCAAATGTAAACGGGTCTGATACGGCAATCTTCTTGGCGGGATGCATGAAAGCCGCGACCACGCAGAAAGGCTCGTCCGCCATCATGGCGTCAGCCTTTTTGTCAAATATCAGTTTCATGGCGGCTTCCATGTTGTCAGCCTGA
Source organism: uncultured Desulfobacterales bacterium (assembly GCA_964469365.1). GTDB lineage: Bacteria > Desulfobacterota > Dissulfuribacteria > Dissulfuribacterales > QOAL01 > CAYXYO01. The sequence continues at coordinate 4,798 of CAYXYO010000237.1, forward strand.
ACAATCCGGGCCTTTGGCGCTATAAGTTTCGCAATGGTTTCGCTTGTCGTACCCTTTGCAACCGCAAGCCTGAAGCTCGGCTTGTTGATGTCGTCAGGGCCGGTTATCTTTGAAACCAGTGCCTGATGCGCCACTATGCTTTGTCCAATGGCAAAGTACGGACCAGAAAACATAACCCTCATATTGCGTTTTGGCGTGATTGTAATGCCTGCAAGGGCAAGATCGATTTTGCCTTTTTCTATGGCGGTGAACAGCTCGTCAATGGGCATCTCCACAAGTTTAAGCTCTACCCCCATGGATTTGGCAATCAGGTTGGCAAGGTCAATGTCAAGACCTATCATCTCACCTGTTTTGGATTTGACTGTCAGTGGAGGATAAAAACCGGTTGTCCCTACTGTAAGCACGCCTTTTTCAAGGATTCTGTCAACAACAGGTCCGCCAATAGCGGAAGTCGCGGCAAGACAGAATGCAAGGAGGAGCGTCAATGCTCCTGCTAAGATTTTTGTTTTCATTGTTCAGGTTTCTCCTTGATCGGTTAAGGTTAAAATGTCTCTTGTAGCATGGAAAATCAGCATGATGATATATGATTTTATATTTATTGTAAACAACAAACTGATTGTGATACGGCTTTGGCCGCGTGCAATATCCAGGATGATTTTATGATCGTTTAATTGCTATATCGTACTCCTTGATCTTTTTGAGCAGCGCTGGATAGCTCAGCTCAAGGAGTATGGCCGCCTTTGACTTGTTGCCGTTTGTGGCTTCAAGTGCCCTTGATATAAGCTGTTTTTCCATGATGGCCTGTGCGTTTTTCAGGGAAAATCCGGCAAAGAGATCATCAAGCCTCCGTGTCTGTATACTCCCTCCAAGGGCAGGCGGCAGATTTTCCGGCAGGATGACCTTTTTTTCAGCGAGTACAACAGCGCGTTCAATTACGTTTTCAAGTTCCCTCACATTGCCGGGCCATTCATAATGCATCAGGCGCGACATGGCCTTTGGAGCTATCTGCAGGGGCTCAAGATCAAATTTTTTCGTATATTTTTTAAGGAAAATTTCAGCCAGCAGGGGTATGTCATCCTGACGTTCACATAGTGGCGGGATTTTGATGCTTATTACATTGAGCCGGTAAAACAGGTCGTTTCTGAACCTGCCCTCTGCCACGTCCTTTTCAAGGTCCCTGGCAGTGGCAGCCATTATCCTCACATCAACCTTGATTGATCTGGTGGCGCCTACAGGCCTTATTTCCCCCTCCTGTATAACCCTGAGCAGCTTTACCTGGAGGTTGAGCGGAAGGTCTCCGATTTCATCCAGGAAAAGGGTGGAGCCGTCAGCTTCCTGGAAAAGACCTTTTTTCTCCCTTTCAGCGCCTGTAAACGCCCCTTTTACATGTCCGAAGAATTCGCTTTCAAGCAGGGATTCAGGGATGCTGCCGCAGTTTACGGCAACCATCGGGCGGTCAGCCCTTTTGCTTTCCGCGTGTATCCCCTTGGCAAGCACCTCCTTGCCTGTGCCTGACGGCCCTGTGATGAGTACGTTGGTGTCATATGTGGCCACCCTTGTTGCCAGTTTTACAATATTTTTCATGGCATCGCTGTTATATGCCAGGCCATGGAAAAATCCATCCTGTTCAACTTCAACAGTTTCAAGCTGTGATTTGAGTACCCTGTTCTCCCTTTTCAGCCTCTCCCGCTCTTCCGCCTTTTTCAGGGCAAGGAGGATTTCATCGGTTTTGAATGGCTTTGAAACAAAGTCGTATGCCCCGAGTTTCATAGCGTCAATGGCGAGATCAATGGTGCCGTAGGCAGACATCATTATCACCGTAGAGTCTGAAAGAAGTGTTCCGGCCTGCCTGAGCAGTTCCAGGCCGTCCATGTCAGGCATCCTTACGTCACACAGCACAAAGTCATATGTTTTTTTCTGCAAAAGCTCCAGGGCGTCCCGGCCATTTTCCGCAAAATCAATGGGCTGGTAATGTCTTTTTAATAACATTCCCAGCATGTGACGCATGTTTTCCTCATCATCTATTATCAGAATGGGATGTTCTTCAACCTGTTGTTTGTCATTCATGTGAATTAGGTTCCATTATGCTGTTTCGCGTAGAGTGGCAGCCTTATGGTGACTGTCGCGCCCTGACCATTATTGCCATTTATATTAATATCGCCTTTCATGCCCCTGATTATCATATAACATACCGAAAGTCCAAGCCCGGTTCCCTTGCCGGGCTCCTTTGATGTGAAAAAGGGATCGAATACTGAATTTACGTCTCCTTCCTCAATGCCTGTGCCGTTATCGTTTATGCTGATCTCCACCATGGCAGCCCTGCCTGCCTCGTCATATATGTTTTTTGTGATTACTGTAATCATGCCGTTTTCCCCGCATGACGAGCTTTTTATGGCATCGGCGCTGTTTACCATGCAGTTGAGTATCACCTGCCTGAGCTGAAGGGGATCTCCCAGTACCATATCATTTTCCGCGCTGTTTTTCCGCGTTATTCTGATCTTTCTGAAAAGCGGCTGCACTTCAAGGTCTTTTACGCATTCCGAGATAACCTCGTTAAGGGAACAGGGTTTTGCCTTGCCGGATTGCGGTCTCGCAAAGGAGAGAAGCCGTCTGACAAGGGTGTCTATCCTTTCAAGTTCGTTCTTTGTCCTTGTGATGATTTCCCTGCGTTCTTCTTGGTCTATGGCAGGGTCTTCCAGTATTGTCATATATCCTGACAGAATGCCCAGGGGATTTCCTATTTCGTGGGCAAGGCCTGCTGTCAGCCTGCCTATTGATGCCAGTTTTTCAGCCTGTATCATCTCGTTGCGTGTCTCTTCAAGTTCCCTGTTGGCTGCCTTCAGCTCGGCCACTGTTCTTTCAAGGGCCGCGTGGTCATGTTCAAGGCGCCGTATCATGTTGTTCATTGCCCTTGGCAGTCTGCCCATGCCACCTGAAGCGTCGTCCTGCAGAAACACCTTTTCAGCGCTGCCCCTGAACTGCTCAGCCTGCCTTATCATCTTTTCAACAGGCCGTATAATCTTCCTGGAAAGAAGGATGGTGCCTGCAAGGGAGAATATTACGGCATTGAACGCAATATAATAGAATACTGGTGTCAGTATTGTAATTATCGTTTTGATATCTGCGTCCTGTCCGTCAAGGTGAATGCCGTTGCACCACAGAATTGCCGCCACGGCGGTTATCAGCAGCATTGACGCGGCAAGGAGGAAGAGCAGTATAAACCATATGTAAAAACGGAGGCTGAACATCGCGGTTTGATATAAAACGGCTTCTGTTTTCAGTAAAATTCAAGATGTTAAATCAGACGGCGCCCTTGACACCGGAAGCAGCCGTCCTTAATTTTTTTTACAGCCATAAGGCATAATTGACAAATTATAGCAAAGTGAGGAGATGTAATCCATGAAATATGATAAATTTACCATAAAATCCCAGGAGTCTCTGCAGGCAGCCCAGTCACTTGCGACTTCAAGGGGGAATCAGCAGATTGAACCTGAACATTTACTGAAGGCAATGCTTGAGCCGCCTGAGTCAGTGGTGCCATCTGTTCTTAAAAAGATGGGAGTTTCCCTGCAGGCCCTTGAGAGCAGCCTTGACGCGGCCCTTAATTCCCTTCCAAGGGTAAGTGGGGCAGGGGGGCAGGTATATCTGTCACCCGCGTTGAACAAGGTGCTTGAACTTGCCTTTAACGTGGCTTCTGACATGAAGGACGAGTATGTGAGCCAGGAACATCTGCTCATATCCATCCTGGACAGCGGAGATGGAAACGCTGCCCGTATCCTGAAAGAGAATGGAGTTACAAAGGAGAGTTTTCTCAAGGCACTGGCGTCAGTAAGGGGCAACCAGAGGATTACCGACCAGAATCCGGAAGAGAAGTATCAGGCCCTTGAAAAATACGCCCGCGACCTTACTGACCTCGCAAGGAGCGGAAAGCTTGATCCGGTGATAGGCAGGGATGAAGAGGTGAGGCGTATCCTGCAGGTGTTGTCAAGACGGACAAAGAACAATCCCATTCTCATAGGTGAGCCCGGCGTTGGCAAGACGGCCATTGTCGAGGGGCTTGCCCAGCGGATAGTTTCAGGCGACATACCTGAAAATCTCAGGGACAGACGTGTGATAGCCCTTGACATGGGCGCCCTGATTGCAGGGGCCAAGTACAGGGGCGAGTTTGAGGAGAGGCTCAAGGCAGTGCTCAAGGAGGTCTCTGAGAGGCAGGGCGAGCTTGTGCTCTTTATTGACGAGATACATACCCTTGTGGGCGCGGGGGCCACAGACGGGGCAATGGATGCCTCAAACATGCTCAAGCCTGCCCTGGCAAGGGGCGAGCTGCACTGTATAGGTGCCACAACCATTGATGAGTACAGAAAATATATTGAGAAGGACGCGGCCCTTGAAAGGCGTTTTCAGCCTGTCATGGTGGATGAACCCACGGTTGAGGATACCATTGCCATACTCAGGGGGTTAAAGGACAAGTACGAGGTGCATCACGGCGTTCGCATAAAGGATTCAGCCATTGTGAACGCGGCTGTCCTGTCCCACAGGTATATCACTGACCGTTTTCTGCCTGACAAGGCCATAGATCTCATTGACGAGGCTGCCGCAAAGCTCAAGATTGAAATCAACAGCATGCCTGGTGAACTTGATGAGCTTGAGCGGAGAAAGATGCAGCTTGAGATAGAGCGCGAGGCACTGAAAAAGGAGACCGACAAGGCATCCATTGAGAAACTTGAGAACATACAGCGCGAGCTTGCCGATCTCCAGGAGGAGATAAGCGCCCTCCAGGCAAGGTGGCAGCAGGAAAAGGAGGGTATACAGCGCATAAGGGATATCAAGGAACAGATTGACCGGCTGCGTACCGAGGCCGAGCAGCATCAGAGGTCAGGCGACCTGAACAGGGTGGCTGAGATACTTTATGGAGAGGTCCCGGCCCTTGAGGCAGAGCTTGCCAGGTTGCAGGAGGCTGCCGACAGTGAAGGAGGCGGCAAAACCCTTCTGAAAGAAGAGGTTGATGGCGAGGATATTGCCGCCATAATAGCCAAGTGGACAGGAATCCCTGTGAGCAAACTGATGCAGGGGGAACGTGACAAGCTGGTCCATCTGGAAGATGAACTGGCAAGGCGTGTCATTGGTCAGGAAAAGGCGGTGATAGCCGTTTCAAATGCTGTGCGCCGGGCAAGGGCAGGGCTCCAGGCCCCTAACAGGCCCATAGGCTCATTCATCTTCCTCGGACCTACCGGCGTTGGGAAAACCGAGCTTGCCCGTACCCTTGCGGAGTTCATGTTTGATACTGAACAGGCCATGATTCGCATTGATATGAGCGAGTACATGGAAAAACACGCTGTTGCCAGGCTGATTGGGGCGCCTCCGGGATATGTTGGCTATGACCAGGGCGGATATCTTACAGAGGCTGTTCGCAGAAAGCCTTACTCTGTAATACTCTTTGACGAGATTGAAAAGGCGCACAGCGATGTGTTCAACATATTGCTCCAGATACTTGATGACGGCAGGCTTACCGATGGCAAGGGACGCACGGTTGACTTCAAGAATACCATTATCATTATGACATCAAATATCGGAAGCGATCTTATTCAGGAGATAAGCGATCCTGTTGAGGTTGAAAAACGGGTCTATGATGCCATGAAACTCCATTTCAAGCCGGAGTTTCTGAACCGTGTTGACGAGACCATCATATTCCACTCCCTTTCCAGGGAGCATCTTGTGAAGATTGTAGGCCTGCAGATTGATCTTCTCAGGAGCAGGGTTGAGGATAACGGTTATCAGCTTGAGGTCGACGACAGCGTGGTAGAGTGGATAGCCGAGACAGGTTATGACCCTGCCTATGGGGCCCGTCCCGTGAAGAGGGCCATCCAGCGTTATATCGAAGATCCCCTGGCCCTCAGGATATTGGAGAACGCGTTTTCCGAAGGTGATACCATACGGGTTACCATGGATGAAAACAGGCAGGTTGTTTTTGAGAAAGGGTAAAAACATGCGGTTTTTTTTCGTAACCCTGTTATTGTAGATAATATTCTGCAATGGAGGTTTTAAGTGTGAGTAAAATAAGTCAGGGCCTCAACCTGTTGTTTTGTGTTCTTGTAAGTGCAATCTGTGTTAATGGTGATTTGTATGGGGCTGATATTACAGCCGTTGATACCATTCGGGCGCACAATCAGATACGCTCAAAGGTAAATCGCGGGGAATATTCTGATCAGCCTGTAGCAAATCCGCCTGTGGCCCCGCTTGCGTGGGATCAGGCCCTTGCTGAATCGGCAAGGGCCTACGCGGCGGGATGTGTCTGGAAGCATAGTGAGAACAGAGTCAATACAGGTGAAAATCTCTACGCATCTACTGACAGGAATGTGTCTGTTTTTGATGCTGTGGCATCATGGGCTGGTGAGCATGCAGATTATGATTTCGCCTCGGCTTCATGCAGACCCGGCAAACAGTGTGGACATTATACCCAGATAGTCTGGCAGAATACCCTGCAAGTAGGTTGCGCGTCAGTTTATTGTCCTGCCCTCAGGTATGAGAACGGACAGGAGGTCTTTCCGGGTTCAGCGGGAAGCGTTTATATAGTGTGTCAATATCGTCCGGGAGGCAACTATGTGGGCCGTCAACCTTACAGGATTGATGGCCGGGCAGGAGAGGCTGCCATTTTTGATATTGATACATTTGATCTTTATATCCCGTACCTGCTTGTACATCAGGTTGAAGGCCATGTGGTATATCCATACAGCGCGGTGATGAAATTGACATCAGCCGATCCTGCCATGTTGCGGATTCAATCAGTCAAACCTGAAAAATATCTTGAAGAGGAACAGCATACTAACCGTTTTGATATTAACAGTCTGCAATTTTTTCTGCCTGACATGAGGGTGCTGGAAGGCGCGCATATCAGTCCGTGGGGTTATGGGGTTGTGTTGCAGTACAGCCCCGCCTCAGGGACATTTTATCTGAAATCCATACAGAAATCCATCCAGTAGTATTTGTAAGAACGCAATACCGGCTTACGGAATAACAGGCATGGGATTACAGTTCCCTGTCCACGTTGCCCATCTCCCTGGTAAATGTGTAGTGAGCAGGAGTGCCTATGAGTATCTCCGCGGTTTCACCGGTCTGGCCGGTAACAAGCGCCGCCGGCAGCGCCAGGATATAGGCTGCCGTGCCTATAACCGTTGCGACAAGACCTGCCGGACGCAATATGACCGCGTCCACAAGGATTTTTTCCGGAGAGGTATCATGTATGTTGTAAGTTCCTGTTTCAGCCATGCATGGCGGGACGGCAAGGGTGATAACCAAAGAGATGGCGATTGCTGTTGCTGTAACGGTTTTTTTTAAAGACATTTGTGCCTCCTGATTTGTGTTGATGATGTTTGCTGATATATTCAGGAAACTATATAATATAACAAGATGGAAGACAATCTGTTTGTCTGCAAATCTGTCTTGCCAGGGCCTTGTTGTTGCCGCCAGGTTTCGGGGGGCTGGGCTGTTTCAGTAAACATCGGACGGAGTTACTAATGAATGTCATCTGTTGGTTTGTAAAATATGTTGTTTTGTCCGTTGGCTGCATGTGGGTCATGCTGCCTGTTATCTGTTCGTATGCCGCGCCAGCGGTAATGATAGCGGGAGGCGTGCCGGTGGCCGGGATGAAAACAGACCCTGCCGGTACGGCTGCATCAGAACCTGAATATAAGATAGCAGGTGGAAGCCAGGTGCATGATTCAGGCAGGTGGCCATGGATTGCCGCGCTTTTGGACGCCTCTGTTTACAAGGTTGTTACAGGGGACGATTTTTTTTGCGGGGGTTCATTTGTCGCCAGGGACTGGGTGCTTACCGCGGCCCACTGTGTTTACGATATTGACAGTCCGGGACATTTGAAGATCGCCGCAGGTCTGGATAATCTTTCCAGCATACCTGGCGGGACGGTTTTCCAGGTGGACGGGATATATGTTCATCCCATGTTTAATGACCATGACAGTTCTACTCCGGATTCTGATATTGCCCTGGTTCATCTCATTAATCCTGTTACAGGCGGGGAGGTTATACCAATGTACCGGGGGAACAACAGCCTGGATGGCATGTCTGCAGTTGCCATTGGCTGGGGAAGCACATGCGGTTATCATGCGACATCATGTTCCTACAGGCCTGAACAGCTCAGCGAGGTTGAACTTCCCATTGTAGATAACGACACATGCAGCGCGGCAGCAAAAAAATTCAGCATGCCTTCTGTGGATGAAACGGTTATTTGCGCCGGAGACGGAAAAGGCGGCAGGGACACATGCGAGGGTGACAGCGGCGGGCCTCTGTTGGTGAATCTGGATAACAGATGGGTCCTGGCAGGGATTACAAGCGCCGGGATGGTTGACCCGTGCGGGACGCCCGGTTCATACGGCCTGTACTCAAGGGTCTCTGAATTTCTTGATTTTATTGACTACTATCTGACGTGTGTGCCTGTGGACGGAAATCTGGGGATATCTCTGCCATGTGTTGAATATCAGGGAGACAGGTATTCGTTCAGACTGTCATGGAGTGAGGATGTGAGCGGCTTGGGGGGCGGATGGAGCATTGACGGAAGCTCGGTTCAGACTGTCAGCGGTTATCAGCCGGCATGTGTTCCTGTTGAAGATGACCTTGAAATTCCGGTATGCGTTGACTATCAGGAGCATCTTTACAGGTTTACCTTGAAACCGGTGGCAACCTCAAGGGAAGATACAGGATATTTCTGGCAGATTGATGAAACTACCTTGAGCATGGATGCTGTTTTTACTCCTGGCCGGAAATAATATTGTTGATCCTTTGTCACGGATTGAGCATTATTATAATTCTGGTTCTTCCTTGTGTTACAGGACCTCCTTGACTGCCTGGCCCAGGGTTTCCATGTTATAAGGTTTCTTTATAAACCGTTTTACTCCAAGTTCCATGGCCTCCATTACAGTGCTTTCTTCAGTAAATCCGCTCATGATAAAGGCTTTTTGTCCTGGATGTATTTTTATTATTTCCTGATAGGTCTGAAGTCCGTTTAGACCATTTCCCATATTCATGTCAAGAATTACCAGGTCAACTTCATTGTTCTTCAGATACTCCAGCGCCTCTTCACCGCTTTCTGCTGTTATTACCTTGTACCCCAGTGTGGCAAGTATATTCATGGTAACATCACGCAGAAGTGATTCGTCGTCTGCCACAAGGATTGTTCCAGCGCCATGTATGTGTTCCTGTCGGGCAGGTATCTTTTTTTCTTCCTGCTGGTTGTCTGTGGCAGGGATGTATATATAAAAGGCAGTGCCATTACTGTCGCTTTCAACTTTTACTGTTCCACCATATTCATGCACGGTGTTCCATACAAGGGCAAGTTCAAGCCCTGTCCCACTTCGGCCCATTTTTTTCTTTGTGTAAAAGGGCTCAAAAATTTTTTTCAGGTCATGGGCGTCAATTCCGTCTCCATTATCCTTAACCATTAGACGTACATATCTGCCTTTTTCCACGAGTTCCATGCCCGGTTCTTCGCCGGTAATATCTTCAGTTGCCGTTGCGATGGTTATGTCGCCCTTTGTTCTGATGGCCTCGAATGCGTTGTTAACAAGGTTCATAAGTATCTTGTGAATATGAACCTCTGAACATTTGCATGGTGGCAGGTCTGGTTGCAGGTCAAGAGAAATGGATATGTCAGGGTAGGATGAGGCAGTTTTTTTATGAGCAAGGGAGTTTAGATAGTTTCTTATCATTTTATTTATATTGAGACTTTTGGGGTTGCTTGCGGTTCCTCTTGCGACATTAAGAAGATCTTCCACCAGTTCTGCCGCCCGGTTTCCCGATTTGAGAATTTCCCTGGCCATGTGTTGATTCTCGGGTTCTTTTAATTTTGTGAGAAGCAGGTCAGAGAATGTTATTACTCCGGAGAGGATATTGTTCAGGTCGTGGGCAAGTTCACCAGCCATCAGACCTACAGATTCCATGGTTTGTCTTCTCGCAAGCTGGATTTGCAACTCCATTTTTTTCTTTTCAGCCTCTTTGCGGACCGTTATTTCTTTTTCAAGCATGGCATTGGTCCTGGAAAGTGCAGCCGTGCGTTCCCTCACTGTTTTTTCAAGCGTGTCCCTTGCAATGCGCACTTTTTCTTTTTCTGCATTGAGTAGATGTTTAAGCAGAAAATCCCGTCTGGCATAATATTCAATTGCATAACATGCGAAGCTGCCTATGAGGTTTGCCCCAACAAAGAAAAAATTGTTGTTAATCAGTACAAGTGTCGGAGTATCATATATGGAAACTGCCGTGTAGTTATATAATAATACAATAAGCCATCCTGTTGCCGTAGCCCATATAAACCGCATGTTTATCACTGTATATGATAACATCAGTACGAGTATAAGACCCGCATAGTAGGAGTAGTGTGCTGGGGGAGGAGCCAGGGATATCATCATTATAATGCCTATGCCTGCTGTAAGTTCCCAGAGCATAAGTATTGGCTGCATTATTTTTTTGAACA
>CAYXYO010000238.1:0-8618 GCA_964469365.1 uncultured Desulfobacterales bacterium
CAGCGAGGGCAGGCTGGTTCATTCAGACGTGTATGAAGGCCTGAAAGGGAAGATCACCGGTCTGCTTGAAGGTTATCATTCCAGGAATCCCCTTGTGGCTGGGCTGGCAAAGGAGGAACTGCGTTCCAGGCTCTTTCCCTCTTCGGGCCAGGGCGGCCTGGCCCCTGCATCTGCCGCGCAACGCCTGTTCCAGAAGGCATTGGGAGAGCTTGAGAAAAAGGGCCTTGTGGCTGTTGAAAAGGAGCTTGTGCGCCTTGCGGATCATGAGGTGGCCCTTGGAGAAAAGGAGAGCGGGATAAGGGAAGGCCTTGAGCGGGCGTTCCGCAAGGCCGGTCTTCAGCCGCCTTCGGCGTCGGAACTGATGGATGAACTGTCAGAAAGCGCTCAGGTGTCCCGCAAGTCGGTTGAGGATATATTTTCGCTTCTTGTAAGGGAAGGGACCCTGGTAAGGCTCAGGGACAACATATATGTCCATCCCCGCGCTCTGGAGGATATAGAAAAACGGGTTGTCTCCTTCCTGGAAAAAAATGAAGAGATGGGGGTCGGAGATTTCAGGGAGCTTGCCGGAGGCATAAGCCGCAAGTACATGATTCCGCTTCTTGAGTATCTTGACAACAAGAAGACCACACTCAGGATTGGCGATGTGAGGCGGTTAAGGAAGAGTGGATGATTTCGGGGCGTTGCCAGCCGTCACGGCATAGTCCGGCCTGTCCCGGGGGGTACTGATAATTATGAAAACGGTTGTTACAGGGGCGTCTGGTTTTGTAGGGTCGGCAGTTGCCGGAAGGCTTGCGCGCGCAGGGCATGATGTTCGTGTCATTGTCCGCGGCACAAGCAGGCTTGACAATGTGAATGAGCTTTCCGTGGAAGTGGTGGAGGGCGATCTCTGCGACAGGAAGAGCCTTGAGAAGGCTGTTGCGGGGTGTGATGTCCTGTTTCATGTGGCCGCTGATTACAGACTCTGGGTTCCGGAGCCTGAACCGATGTACGCCGTCAATGTGCGGGGAACGGAAAACATAATGCTGGCGGCCCTGTCCGCAGGGGTTGAACGGGTTGTGTATACCAGCAGCGTGGCTACCCTCGGGATTTCAGGAGACGGTCTGGTCTCGGACGAGGATACCCCTGTCTCCCTTGATGACATGGTGGGCCATTACAAGAGGTCCAAGTTCATGGCCGAGGAGCTTGTCACTGAAATGGTGCGTGAAAAGGGGCTTCCGGCGGTAATTGTCAATCCCTCAACTCCTGTTGGACCCCGTGACATCAAACCTACGCCCACGGGCAGGATGGTGATTGAGGCGGCTTCCGGCAGGATGCCTGTTTGCGTGGATACAGGCCTTAATTTCGTGCATGTTGATGATGTCGCGGAGGGCCATCTCCTTGCGATGGAAAGGGGAAAGCCTGGAGAGCGCTACATACTGGGCGCAGAGAATCTTACCCTGCTGAAATTCCTTGAAACGGTCTCTGAAATAAGCGGGTGCAGGCCGCCCCTCTGCACCATACCCCACGGCATGGTCTATCCTGTTGCCGTTGTGTCAGAGCTCTGGGCAAGGTTTACCGGCAGGGGCGAGCCGCTTGCCACGGTTGACGGGGTGAAACTGGCCAGGAAAAAGATGTTTTTCTCAACAGACAAGGCGCGCAGGGAGCTTGGCTACAGACCTGGCCCTGTAAGGCAGGCCCTTGAAGAGGCTGTGGAGTGGTTCATGGAAAGGGGATATCTGGCCTGAGCCTTGGCCGCATGTCTGCCGGGCGTTGCCGTAACGGTCAAGTTAACGTGAATCATCAGGGATAAGGAGTGGAAACAATGGAATATAAACTTCCCAAGGCAGAATGTCTGATATGCAACTCATATTATACTGCGAAAGGTATGGGCAGGCATATTCAGTCATGTATAAAGAAAAAATTTCAGGATGTTGTTCATCGCGATGCAGCCTATTATGCGCTTTGTGTTCATCCTGGCGCCACACGGGATTATTTCCTCTATTTATTGTTGCCGCAAAACACAACACTTGGGGAGCTTGATAAATTTCTGAGGGATATCTGGCTGGAGTGCTGTGGACATATGAGCGCCTTCTTTTATGGAAGGTTTAACGAGATTTCAAAGGATTACTCCATATCAGATATTGATGCCATCCCTGGTGGCATCATTTATCATTATGATTTTGGTTCAACCACAGAACTGCACATAAATATTGTGGGCAGATATTATGGCCCCATTGGATTAAGGGAGAAGATTGTCATACTGTCCCGAAACAGTGAACCGGTCATACCATGCGATGAATGTGGTAAAAAACAGGCCATAGCAATATGCGCGGCGTGTCAATGGGATGGAGGCGGCTGGCTGTGCAGGCAGTGTGCCGCAAAGCATGGTTGCGAGCGGGAGATGCTTTTGCCAGTATGTAATTCACCCCGTTCGGGAGTTTGCGGATACACAGGAGAAGATATGGAAATAAACACTGACAAGGCCCTTAAAGATTTTTTGAGGCAGTTGAAAGAGGCCAGATAACAGGTGACGCCGGTTTAATGTCCTGCCTGTGTGCGGCAAATGTGTATTTTGTCAGGGGCCTTGCGGAGGCCTTTCTGCTTCATTGCCGCATGGGCGCCGGCATGAATATAATAATAAAGATGCTCACTGTTATTTTTGATGTTCCGGCCCCTTGATTTGTTCACCTTCCGCGCTGAACCAATATCCTTGATTTTCAAGGCGCGGTTACGTCAAACGGAATCTCCCTGTTCCCTTCCGGTGGTTATGTGTCATAAAGTTTTTGAATCCGTATTTTCCGGGAAACCCTGATTGAAAAAAGTCTCGTTCATATTGTGTTGCGCCGGGATTGTTCTGTTCGCGGCCATGATTTCATGGTATGGCGCCGGAGATATAGTGTCAGCCCTTGTCATGTGCGGACCTGGCCTTGTCCTTGTCGCCGCGTCCCATCTGCTGCCGGTTCTGCTTGACTCCATCGGGTGGAGATATCTTCTGAGGTCAGGACATGTCCCTTCCCTGATCTCCCTTATGCGTCTCAGGTGGATAGGAGAGTCCATAAACTCCCTTCTGCCTGCCGTGCAGATAGGCGGTGATATCGTAAGGGCGTCTCTTGCGAGGCGGGATGGTGTGGACGGGGCGGTGGCGGGCGCAAGCATTGTGGTGGAGATCACCATAGCCCTCATCACCCAGGTCCTGTTTACGTTTTTCGGCGTGGGCATCCTGCTCTTCTCCGGAGAGGATAGCATGGCTTTTAAAGCCGTCGCAGGTACTGCCGCCATGTCGGCTTTGACAGGCGCGTTTGTTTTTATGCAAAGGAAGGGGCTGCTTGGCAATATGGTGCAACTCCTTTCAAAAATAGGCGGTGACGGGATTGTGTCAGCCTTTGCCCATGGCGCATCCAGGCTTGATGAAGAGATTCGCACGCTTTACAGGGAGTATGGAAGGCTGACGATATCAGGATGCTGGAGGCTGGCTGGATGGATGGCCGGGGCGGTTGAGGTGTGGCTCGCCCTCTATTTCATGGGGCATGGAATCAGCATGGGGGAGGCGGTCATGCTTGAGAGCCTGGGGCAGGCCGTAAGGGCAGCGGCTTTCATGGTGCCCGGCGCCCTTGGCATACAGGAAGGCGGTTTTGTTATACTCTGTTCAGTGATTGGCATAACTCCTGATATTGCCATTGGCCTTTCCCTGGCAAAGAGGGTGCGGGAGCTTGTGTTGGGCATTCCCGGCCTTGTTGCCTGGCAGGCCATTGAAGGCAGGCGTCTCTTTACGCGAAACTGAGAATATGTTTTGCCAGGCGCCTGCTGTTGCCTTCCCGCCGAGTTTCTCATGCGGGGCGTGGCTGTCTTGCCGATTGTTGCGGAGATGCGGTTTATATGTTTAAGTAAACAGGTTGTCAAAAAGCGGTCTTGCCAATTTTCAACCTGCATATCCCATGTGATGCTGGCTGGAGTCCCTCTTCAGTTCCGTGTTGAAAATCGGCTGATCAGCAACTTGCGCCATGCCTGTTTAGGGGAATGGCTTTAATATGGAGCGTTGTATGAACTGTTTTGTGTTTTTCAGAAAAGGTGTCGCGCTGCCGCTCTTTTCTTTTATTGCGATATCTCTTTTTCTGCTTGCGCCGGTGACTTCTTTTGCGGTATCAGAACTTCCCAGGGCCGTTGAGGCTGAAAAGAAGGTGGATGAGTTCCATGTTCTTCTGGTTGATGTTATGAAAAAGGGCGAGGGCAAGGGGTGTGAATTCCGTTACGTCCTTTTGTTGCCTGAGGTCAGGGAACGGTTTGATATTCCTCTTATTTCAAGGATAGTATTGGGTTCGTGGTGGAGAAAGATCTCCATTGATGAAAAATTGAAGTTTATTGATGTATTCACCCGTTATACTGCTTCTACCTATGCCGACCGCTTCAGGCGTTTTGAAAATACCCGTTTTGAAATTGTTTCCAGTGAGCTCTCCAGAAGGGACAGGGCCATTGTGGAGACAGTTTTGAAATCTGACGGCCATGATGACGTGAAACTGAGCTATATATGCAGGAGGTCGTCCAGCGGCTGGAAAATTGTTGGCGTTTCAGCAAGGGGGGTGAATGATCTTTCTCTGAAGCGGGCTGAATATAATGATTATATCGCAAAGTACGGTTTCCACACCCTGGTGGAAATGCTTGAGAAAAAGGCTTCCCTGTGTCTTGATGGCAACTGATATCCTGTTTTTCTCCTTGTAACATGCTTTCCTGGTCTGAACTGGCATCCCGTGAGCAGGCAGTGGTCCTGGACATCTATGAAAAGGGGCCTGATTGCGCAAAGTTTGTCGCCAGGCGGTTTTCCATGGAGCTTGGGACTGCAATGGAGATGCTGAAAAGACTGGAGCGAGAGGGGTGGCTTGAGAGGGTAAAGGGCACGTTTCTGTCAAAACGGGTTTTCAGAAGGCCCAAACATATGAATCATACATATTATGACCTTTCAAGAAAGGCAAGACTTGTTGTCCGTGAAGAGCGTCGTAAGGGTTAACGCAATCTGCGGGAGTAAACAATTTTATGAACTATCATATTCCTGATTTCAACTGGCTTGACATATTGCTTCTGATAATAATGTCCGTGCTTTTTATAAGGGGGTTGTGGACAGGTTTCAGCAGGGCAGTGGCAACGCTCCTTGGCGCGTTGGCAGGCTTCTGGGCCGGGGTGAACTACTTTCATGTGATTGCGGTTCGGCTGTCCGCCTTTATTGAAAACGAGATTACCCGTTCCCTGGTCGCCTTTTTTATCATATTTATTGTGGTCTATCTCCTTTTTACCCTGGCCGGAATTGTGATCCACGGTTTTTTCAAGCTGATAAGAATGGGGTGGTTTGACCGTTTCCTTGGAGGGGTTATGGGGCTTGCAAAGGGGGCGGTTATCTCAGGCGGCATTCTCTTTCTTATGACACTGCTTTTTCCTGACAACAGTCCTGTGCTGAGACAGTCAGTGCTGTATCCCACGTTCAGCAATATGGCCCGTGTCATGTCAGGCATGGTGCCTGAAAACATGAAGGGCAAATTCATGTGGAAGTGGAGACAGCTCGGTGTCGATATGAAGAAAATGACAGACCCTGGCAAGGCAAAGACGGCAGGGCATGTCCCTTAGGGAGGAAATGTTGTGACAGAACAGGGAGTTGTTGAGAAAGTTAAGGGGCATATCGCAAGATATGACAGATTGGTGTCCCTTTTTGGCATGACCCTGGAAGAGGTTGGGCCAGGTTCTGCCCGTGTTTCAATGAAGGTGGGCGGGGAACACCTGAATGCCGCGGGCGTGTGTCATGGGGCGGTTATCTTCGCACTGGCTGATGTGGCCTTTGCCCTGGCTTCAAATTCATACGGCAATATGGCACTTGCCCTTGAGGCGTCCATAAACTACTTCCGTCCCGTGAGCCCTGGTTCCACGATTGCCGCAAATGTAACTGAGAAACACAGGGGAAGGAGAACAGGGTTTTATCATATTGAAGTTACCGATGCGCAGGGCAGGCTTGTGGCTGATTTCAAGGCGACGGCATTTGTGGTGGAAGATTCTCCGCTCCGGGAGAAACCGTGACGCCGCCTGTAGGCACGGATTGAAGACGGCAGTTCCTGTGTGACAGATGTCCGGGCATCGTATAACCTCCCTTATCTCCACCATCCTTGTTTCATGGGTGTCCCTTGCGGGGCGCAACCCGTGGAAGACACTCTTCCTTGCCCTTGTTTTTTCCTGTTTTACCTTTTTCTACATTTCCGGACACCTCGGCATTGTTACTGATAATGCAGGCATGATGTCCAGGGAACTCCATTACCTCAAGGTGTATGACGCCTATAAAAAGGCCTTTCCTCATCAACACGGAACACTCATTGTGGTGATTGACGGCAGGACGCCTGACCTTGCCATTGATGCCAGGGATCGGTTCTATAGGGCCGTGAGAGATGGGGCCCAGCCGTTTAATTTTCTTTACGCCCCTGGAGGCGGGGAATTTTTCAAAAAAAACGGTCTCCTCTATCTCGGATCAGGTGAGTTGGAAAGGGTGGCGGACAATCTCGCCAAATCCGCTCCCCTTCTTGCTTCCCTGGCAAGGCATCCTGACCTGAAAGGCCTGTTTGATATGCTTGGAGACGCCCTGAAGGCAGAAGATTACGGGATTGGCATGGAGATGGATGGGGCCTTCATGGAGTTCGCCCATGTTGTTGATGGCGTGAACAGCGGAAGTTTTACGCCTCTGTCCTGGATGAAGCTCATGGGAAACGCAGGGAGCGGTTTTGCCTCAAAAAGGCAGTTTGTTATTTTGCAACCAGCCCTTGATTACAGCAAGGTCATGCCTGCCGGTGAGCTTATGGATTATCTCAGAAAAGAGGCTGCCGAACTTGGACTGACACCTGAAAATGGTCTAAGGGTGAGGCTGACCGGGGATATTGCCATGGAATACGAAGAGTTGAAAAGCGTTACAAGCGGCGCCGAAAAGGCAGGGCTTCTTTCGTTTTTCATGGTAGCTGTTGTGATCTTCGCAGGTCTTGGTTCCGCCCGTCTTGTTCTCGCAACCCTTGTCACCCTTGTGACAGGACTTGTCTGGACTGCCGGTTTCGCCGCCCTTGCCATAGGGCATCTGAACATGATTTCCGTTGCCTTTGCAGTGCTTTTCATAGGGCTGGGAGTGGATTACGCAATCCATTTCTGCCTCCATTTCAGGTCGTTTATGATGAAAGGCAGGGCGGACGGGAGCATTTGTGACGCAAATGTCGTCGCCGGTAAGGATGATTTCCTGTCTGCGGTTGCCGGAACCGCCAGGGGTACAGGGGTCTCCCTTGTAATATGCGCTGTTACCACGGCCATAGGTTTTTTTGCCTTTGTTCCGACTTCATTTACAGGTGTGGCTGAGCTGGGTCTCAGATCCGGCGCAGGGATGTTCATAGGCCTGTTTGCGACCTTTACCCTTATGCCTGCCTTGCTGGCACTTATGCCATACGGATATAAAGACAGGTCCGGAGCTGTTGTTAACAGATTGGTGGGGTATATCACCGTGTTTCCGGCAAGGCATGACAAGACAGTAATCATGCTTGCTCTGCTGGGGGTAGTGGCCTCGTTTTTCCTGGTGAAAAATGTCGGTTTTGATGACAATCCCCTAAACCTGCGTGACCAGTCATCTGAATCTGTTACCACTTTCAGGGAGCTTCTGAAGGGAGATGATTCCCCCTGGACCCTTAACCTGCTTGCAGCCAATGAAGATGAGGCCAGACATCTTGCGGACGCCTTTGAGAGGCTTCCGGTTGTGAGGGATGTTTTGAGCATCAACAGCTTTGTGCCTGCAAACCAGGAAGAAAAACTGGATATTATACAGGATATGGGCTTTATGACAGGGGATGTGCGATTTGTGCCCGGGGAGAAAAGACCTCTGCCTGACAGAGAGATATATGCAAGCATAATCGCCTTTAACAAGGCCCTGGCAGAGTATGTCAGCGGGCGGGAGGGAATGATGCCAGGGGCTGCCGCCCTTAATGACGCCCTTGACGCCTTCCTGGCAGGCCGGGAGACAGGGAATGATTCTCGCATTGCCTTGCTTGGACGCTCCATCTTTGTCTCTTTGCCAGGGCGTCTTGAAGAACTCGGCATGTCCATGAAGGCGGCGCCTTTTGGCCTTGAGGATCTCCCTGAAGATTTGAAAGGCATGTGGATTGCTGTTGATGGCAGGCTGCGTCTTGAAATAAGACCTGTCAAGGATCTTGATGATAAAGGAAATCTGAGAGAATTCATCAGGGATGTTACATCTGTTGCGCCTGACGCAACAGGCTTTCCTGTGCATATGACAGAGGGCGGCAAGGCCGTTGTGGCCTCTTTCAGGGAGGCCTTTGCCCTGAGCGCCATATTTATTTCCATGTTTTTGCTGGTTATGATGCCATCGGTCAAGCATGCCCTGCTTGCCATGTTGCCCCTTGCTGTCTCGGCCCTTTTTACAGGGGCAATCATGGATGTTGTGCACCTGCCTCTTAACTTTGCCAATATCATAGGATTGCCCCTGATTCTCGGTATAGGCGTTGATAACGGTATCCATATGGTCTATCATTTTGCAATAACGTCAAAAGAGATGGGGAGCCCTTCTTTTATGATAACCAACCGGGGAATTATTTTCAGCGGCCTGACTACTGTTTGCAGTT
>CAYXYO010000239.1:0-3352 GCA_964469365.1 uncultured Desulfobacterales bacterium
TAATCAATGATTATCTCCTTCAGCCTGTCAAGGCCGTCGTCAGGAGATATGCGGCAGAAATCGGTTGTCATGTACTCCCGCACCTTCTGTCCCGCGATGCCGTGAAACACCGCCTTTTCAACAATAGCCCTGTTTATCAGCCCCTGGAGTCTGCCATCTGCCGAGACCACGGGCATCTCTGACACAGCGTACCTGGCAAAGAGGTCATGCACCTCATAAATCGGAGCGTCATCCCTTACTGTTATGGGAGGAGAAGTCATTATCCCGCCGCACCTGATACCGCTTCCAAGCACCTTTACAAGGGCGGCAAGCAGCTTTTCCTCCGCCTCCTGAAGGGTAACGCCTTTAAGGCTTGCCGACGCGGCGCTCGCGTGACCGCCTCCGCCAAGCTCTTTGAGGATCTCACTGACATCAACCTCCCTGTCGCGGCTCCTTGCCACCACCAGCACCTGCCCTTCCATAAGCACAATCGTAAAGAGCGTGGAAAGGCTTTTCATGTCCATAAGCTCATGGGCAAGCACTGAAAAATCCTCCACATAACCCGGCGCCGAGGTCTTGGCAACCGTGATTTCCGCGCCTCCGAACCTGTATGTGGCGGCCATGTCAAGGAGATCGTTCAGCAAGGCTATATGTTCAGGGGTAAACCTGTGTCCCATCACCCTTGAAACCACGCTGATGTCAGCCCCCTGTTCCAGCAGCCAGGCAGCTTCTCTCAGGTCGTCAGGCACAGTGGAGCCGTAACTGAATGAACCTGTGTCCTCATAGATGCCAAGGGCAAGCAGTGTCGCCTCCTTTCCTGACAGGACCACACCCCTTTCCCTCAGAAGCATGGTCATGGATGTGCTGTTGGCTCCGGTATCGGCAAGGTGGGAACTCGCTGCCAGCCTTGCCAGGGCCTCACAGTTGGAATGATGGTCATAGAGATGAATTTCAGGGGGACGCGGAGCCCTGACAAGGTCTGCAAAGGGGCCTGTCCTTTCAGGAACGCAGGTATCCACAATGACAAGTTTTCTGATGGAGGCGGGATCAAGGTCTTTCATCCTGCACAGGGGAAGCTCAGGGGCCTCCGGACTTTTCAGAAAAAGACGCAGTTCCCTCTCCATGGAACCGGGCATGACTATGACAGCCCCCGGATAAAGCATGGATGCTGCCATTGCAGACGCAAGGGCGTCGAAATCCGCGTTCAGGTGGGTGGTTATGACTGTTTCAGGATGTTGGAACTGTTTGGAAGACAAGGGAAAAAGGGCCGCGTCACCTGTCAATGACGCGGCCTGATATATTAATGTTACGGTCTGATGGTCAGAACAGGGCAGGCAGCCTTTTTGACAACGCCTTCAGCCACGCTGCCAAACATCATCTTTTCAAGTCCCTTCCTGCCGTGGGTGCCGATTATAATCATGTCTGTTCCGTTCTTCTCGCTGAACTCTATGATTTCATCCACCACATTCCCTACCATCACCCTGGCAGTGACATCTTCTCCATCAAAATTCTCATCAACGAACCTGTCCATGGCCTTTTCCGCGCCTGCAAGGAGATCCTTCTCAAGGGTAGTGTACCAGGCCGCGCCCATTTCAAACCCTGCGAACTCATCGCTTCCCCTCACCACATGCACAAGGTCAACAGACGCCCCGAACTTTGCCATCATCTCCTTGACGGCAGGCACTATCCTGGCGCTGGCTGATGTAAAATCCACCGGGAACAAAATCTTTTTTACCTGCATAAGACCCCCTTTCAACACTAATTGTTTACGAGGAAGCAATAGAGCTCCTCTGCCAAACATAAACACCTTTACTTGCCCTTCTATTTTTATTATTAAGGTTCGGGCAGGCCTTAGTCAAGGCAGAATGCGTAAAATAAACATAATATCGCAATATAATTTTCAATTCCACAAGGAGCATGATATGGGTTTGACCGTTACCGAAAAGATAATAAGGCAGCACCTGCTGGATGGTGAAATGAAGGCAGGCAGCCAGATAGCCATAAAAATAGACCAGACCCTCACCCAGGACGCCACCGGCACCATGGCCTACCTTGAATTTGAGGCCATAGGCATCCCTCGCGTAAGAACCGAACTTTCAGTAAGCTATGTTGACCACAACCTGTTGCAGTCAGATTTCAGGAATGCCGATGATCACAGGTTTCTCAGGTCAATTGCCGCCCGTTTCGGGGTCCATTTTTCAAGGCCCGGAAACGGCATATGCCACCAGGTCCATTTCGAGCGTTTTGCCGCGCCCGGCAAGACCCTGCTGGGCTCTGACAGCCACACCCCTACGGCAGGGGGGTGCGGAATGCTTGCCATAGGGGCCGGCGGTCTGGATGTCGCCATGGCCATGGCCGGACAGCCCTTCCACCTCAGGATGCCTGAGGTTGTGGGCATACACCTTGAAGGCAGTCTTGAACCCTGGGTGTCTGCCAAGGACGTTATACTTGAACTGCTTCGCAGACTTTCGGTAAAGGGCGGCGTCGGCAAGGTAATGGAATATTTCGGGCCTGGAGTTGCCACGCTTTCAGCCACTGACAGGGCAGCCATTGCCAACATAGGAACCGAACTCGGAGCGACAGGCACGGTATTTCCATCGGATCAGGTGACAAAAAACTTTCTGGAAAGCCAGGAGAGGGGCGATGTGTGGCAGGAACTTGAGGCAGACCAGGACGCAAACTGGCATGAGGTGATAGAAATCGACCTTTCGGCAATAGAACCCATGATCGCCTGTCCTTCATCCCCTGACAACGTGGCAAGGGTCAGGGACGTGGCAGGCACTCCTGTATCCCAGGTTCTCATAGGCTCCTGCGCCAACTCATCCTACAGGGATATATGCGTGGCCGCCGGGGCCCTTGAATCAAGGGAACCTGACCCTGACGTAAGTTTTGAGATAAACCCCGGAAGCAGGCAGGTGCTTGAAAACGCCGATAACGCGGGGGCGCTTAAAACCCTCATAAGAAAAGGGGCGAGGATACACCAGTGCGGTTGTCTCGGCTGCATAGGCATGGGACAGGCCCCTGCCACGGATACTGTTTCCCTGCGCACCTTTACCCGCAATTTTCCCGGCCGCAGCGGAACGGTAAACGACAGGGTCTATCTATGCAGCCCTGAAACTGCCGTGGCGGCTGCCATTACCGGCAGGATCACCGACCCCAGGGAGCTTGGAGAGGCGCCGCGGATAACGGTTCCAAAAAACTTTGCCATAAACGACAACGGCATAATACCACCGCCTGAAGACGGCTCTTCAGCAGAGATAATACGCGGCCCCAACATCAAGCCCCTGCCCGCCTTTGAACCAATGAGCGACTCACTTGAATGCAGGGTTGTGCTGAAGGTTGAGGACAACATCACCACAGACCACATCATGCC
>CAYXYO010000240.1:0-8651 GCA_964469365.1 uncultured Desulfobacterales bacterium
CCTGAGCGCGCAACAGGGTGCTGAAAACTGTTCAGATATCAAGACACTGGTTCCGGCGCAGGCTGTTTACCCTGAATTTTTTTGCCAGATTTCTGCATTCAGAAACTATTGTTTCCTCAAATCCTGGCTTTATATGTGTGAGATGTATGGTCTGAACCAGGTTCGCATCAAGTTTTTGCAAATCATCCGCAAGCAGGGAAGGAGAGTAATGGAAAGATTGTTCAGCAAGCAGTCTGTGCTCTTCCGGAAAGGCTGTCTCAACAATCAGACAATCAACCTTTTGCAACCTGCCTACCCTTTCCCAGAAACAGTCATTTGTTGTTGTGTCGCCTGAAAATACCAGGACGCCCTTCTGATCTTTCACGATATAGCCTGTTGCCGGCACCCTGTGCTCAACAGGAACCAGTTCTATCTCCTTATCGCCTGCCATTACAGTTTCTCCATGCGAATGGGGCATGAACTCCACAATAGCATTTTCAGACGTTGGAAGTACTGTAAAATCAGGCCATATGCTGTGGTTGAAAATGTGTTTCCTTATGGCGGCTATGGTAGGTTCAAGGGCGTGAATTTTTATTTGACCCGCATGGCGCCAGAATACGCTGTCAATAAAAAGCGGAAGGGCGGCTATATGGTCAAGGTGCGCGTGGGTTATGAACACTTCTTTTATGTTGAGAAGTTCCTCCATGGAAAGTGTGCCGAGGCCGGTGCCAGCGTCAAGCAGAATGGAACCGTCCACGAGAAAAGAGGTGGTGTGCAGTCCCCTGGCTATACCGCCGCTACAACCTAAAATTTTCAATCGCATAATTACGGTCTTGGCGGCCCGGGCAGTTTTTGTGAAACGGGATTTTCAAGCTCATGGGCCGCGGCAGATTGACCGCGGCCAGATTGCACGATAACGGATGCGGCAGACTGCCGCGCCATCACACTCCTCAGGAGCCGCCAAAGCCTATTTTGCATGTCGCGCCTTCAAGGATTACAGGCACCTTGCGCCGGCCCTGTGAATGTTCCAGCATCTCCTCCATAAACGAGGCGTTCTCCTTGACATCCCGGTAATCTATCTCATAACCATCTTTCCCGTAGGACTCCCTGGCCCTTGTTGTGTAGGGTCAACCGGCCTTTCCGTAAATTATTATTTTTTTCAATGGAACCTCCTTTGGCAATAATCAACGTCTATTCATCACTCTGTTTTTATTCATTTCCTTTACCTATGTCAATAGCATGGCGCCCGACATCTTCCCCGGACCCCGATTATGAAACTTAAAAAAAAGTAACATTTTCTCTTGACCATCTGGCAAAAATCATATAATGAATTATAATTCAGTTTTGAGTAAGTGAAGCGTAAAGTTGTAAGTCTTCATTTACAAGTTACAGGTTTCCGGAAGGTGCTGCCTCGGTGCGGGATTTTCCTTTTTTAAGGATTTGCGGCTTTGCCATTAAAGCCGATTTTACAAACAGGTGTAAGAGGCACTGGAAGAGTTTTTTTCTACCGTGAAAATACCGTGGTTATCAGGGAGGTATTTTGTGGGCCGGACGTTTCCGGTTCAGCGGGCAACATGAAAGTTCAGGAGGATATTAAACGTGAAAGAACGCAGCTCCAGACATCTGGCCAATATTACAGATGAAGAACGCAGGACGTTTCTGAAACTCGGGCTCAAGATAACAGGCGTTATGGCAGGAGGCTCCATTCTGTCCCTGGTGTCTGTTAAAGACCGGCCCGCTCATGCCTACATGGACATGACAGGTTATGTAAAGAACGACTACAAGCCCCATTATTGCATGGTCATCCGCCAAAACCATTGCGTGGATTGTGAAAAATGCAAGGAGGCCTGTGTAAAGACCAATCATGTTCCTTCCTATGGATGGCGTACAAATATCCTGGAAAGGAAGGTGGATACGGAAGACGGGCAGACAATGACCATCTTCATGCCGGTTCTCTGTAACCATTGCATGAATCCTCCTTGTGTAAGGGTCTGTCCCACCAAGGCTACCTACAAGGATGAAAAGACCGGCATTGTAATGATGGATTATGACAAGTGCATAGGCTGCAAGACATGCATGGCGGCCTGTCCTTACAACGCCCGTTATTTCAAGGAAGAGAACCGCGCCATTGACAAGTGTAATTTCTGTTATGACACAAGGCTTTCCAAGGGCGAGAAGCTGACGGCATGCGCTGCTGCGTGTCCTGCCAACGTGCGGGTATTCGGTGATCTGAAAGACAAGAACGGCGAACCTTACAAACTTATACACAAGCCGGACAGGGTTGTATGGGTTCTCAGGCCTGAGACAGGCGCCAAACCGACAATTTTCTATATTAACGATTAAAAAAGGAGAGGATAAAGTGAAACTGTTTAAGCATCCCTTCATGAAAATAATTGCGTTGCTTCTTGGAGTATGCCTCTTCGCATTTGCAGGGCAGGCAATGGGCGAGGACGAGGAGGAAGACGGAGGTACAATCGTTTTCACCAAACCGGTTAAGGCAGTTATATTTGAGCACAAGATTCACATGGAAATGGGAATGGAGTGTGACAGCTGCCACGATGACATATTTGAGATGGCAACAGGCACTGCTGAAGAAAACGATGACTTTACCATGAAGTCCCTTTATGCAGGCAAGTACTGTGGCGCATGTCACGATGGCGACACCGCCTTTGCTTCCAATACCCGCTGCACTGCATGTCACATAGGTGTTCGCGGATATCAGAGGATGAACGGAGAATCCCCTGACGCCGAAGGCCATGGCGGCGGACATGAATAAAGGAGCCGGTTAAAGGCACCACGAACAACATCCCATTGAGATTGTAACAGATGGCCCCGGGAATTATATGTTTCCGGGGCCATCTTTTTGTGCTATCATGGAGATGAATAAAAAAATATACTGGAGTTATGACATGAATAGTGATCTACTGATACTGATTCTTATATGCGTTGTCTGGATCGTGCTTAACAGGTGGGTCTTTCCCAGAATGGGTATTCCTACCTGAGCTTCTCCGTCATGCGAGATCGGGGACCGGTCTGAAAAACAGGATATCACTCGCGGAACAGATGGCTGATTCCGGTTAATCTGGAATGTGAGATCTCGTTTTCTATTCTGAAAAGAGCATGCCAAGCAATTTTTCCCGGAGCATTGCCACGCCTTCGCCTGTCCTGGCTGACACTATCAATGGAGGCTGGCTGGCTACAGGAAGTACGGTTTTGATAGTTGAGAGTTGACGCTTTCGTTTGGGCTGTGATATCTTGTCAGCCTTGTTCAGAACTATGACGGCAGGAATGGAAGATGCCTTGAGATAATCCATCAGGTCTATATCAAGTCTGTCGGGTGTACGTCTTATGTCAAGTATGCAGACAACCGCCTTTAATTCGGGACGCTGCCTTATATAACCTTCAACAAGTGAATACCACTTCTGTTTCACCTTCCTGGGGGCCCGGGCAAAACCGTAGCCAGGCAGGTCAACAAAATGCGCCGCCCTGTTTACAAGAAAAAAATTCAGGGACTGGGTAAATCCCGGTCTTGAACTCACCTTTACAAGCCCTTTTCTGCACATCAGGCTGTTCAGCAGGGAGGATTTACCCACATTGGACTTGCCCGCAAAGGCTATTTCAGGCATATTCCCGGCAGGCAGTTGTCTTGTGTCAAAGACGCTTGTAACAAACCGTGCGTCAATGATCTCTTTAAGATTCACAGGGCAATTCGTTTTTACATCTTCATCAAAGGACCTTGTTCAGGGCGTATTCAATGATACCCTGGGCGCCTGCCTCCTGAAGACGCGGCACCAGTTCCCTTACCTCTGTCTCGTTTATAACCGTTTCAACAGAGAACCACTCCTGCTGGTAAAGGGGCGAAACCGTAGGGGCATTTAGACTGGGCAGCAGGGCCACCACCTTCTCCACTTCTCCGGCAGGCACGTTCATTTTGAGTCCCACCAGTCTGTGGGCCCTTAAAGCACCCTGCATAAGGACAGATATCTGCTCAATTTTCTTGCGTTTCCACGGATCCTGCCATGCTGTCCTGTTGGCAATCAGCTTGGGATTGGACTCCATGAGTTCATCTATGATCACCAGACCATGGGCCCTGATTGTGCTGCCTGTTTCAGTAACTTCCACAATGGCGTCCGCCAGACCTGCCACCACCTTGGCCTCGGTGGCCCCCCAGGAAAACTCCACGTCAACATTTACCCCATGTTCCCTGAAATACCGCCTTGAGTAATTGACAAGTTCCGTGGCTATCTTTTTCCCTTCCAGGTCCTCAACCTTTCTGCACTCTGAATCTGCCGGCACTGCCAGCACCCACCTGGCGGGACGCTTGCTTACCTTGGAGTAAACCAGGTCAGCCACTTCCACCACGTCAGACTCATTTTCCATAATCCAGTCAAGGCCGGTAATGCCCACGTCAAGGGTGCCGTTATCCACATACCTGGACATCTCCTGGGCCCTGCATATGCTGCATTCTATCTCATTGTCATCAATGTCAGGGAAATAGCTCCTGTGGTGGACATCAATACGCCATCCCGATTTCCCAAGCAATTCAATGGTTGCCTTCTCAAGGCTTCCCTTGGGAATGCCAAATTTCAACCTGTTCATTTTCCGTAGACCTCCTCCGGGTCAAAAACCCTCTCTCCTGTTATCACAAGAGCGCCGTTTTCGACCCTGCGGAAAAAACAGCTTCCGTACCCCTTGTGACAGGCCGCGCCGCCAATCTGATCCACCTTTACGAGTATCGTGTCGAGGTCGCAGTCAACATAAACGGACTTTACAACCTGCACATGGCCGGAACTTTCCCCTTTCAGCCAAAGGGACTGCCGTGAACGGCTCCAGTAATGGACCTTGCCTGTTTCCAGCGTCTTTTGCCATGCCGTTTCATTCATGTAGGCCATCATGAGCACTTCCCCGGTCCTGTAATCCTGGGCTATTACCGGCAGAAGTCCGCCGCATTTCTCAAAATCAAGCGTTATGGTTTCTGTTTTCATGGAGAGAGTTTTTACCTGTGGTTTCAGGTAATGTCAAGGCGATACGGCAGATTCAACCCACTTGCGGAATTCATCCAGGACATGGAGCGCCGGGACGGCAACTATCTGGGGGAGATCATAGGAATGAAGTTCCCTGATACGCCTTTCCACCTCGGGATACAATGATTCCAGGGTCTTTATCCTGAGCTGCCACTCCTCGCTTTCCTCCTGTTGACCTTCCCATACATAGTGGCTTGTGAGAGGGCCGCTCACCTGGGCGCAGGCCGCAAGCCTTTCCCTGACCAGACGGGCCCCAAGGGCGTTCATCTCCTCCCTGCTGTCAGATGTGGTGATTACAATTATGACTGTTTTCCGTTCCATTTTCAGACTGTCATCTATTATCTGACCTTGTCCCCCATCCTGACCCTTGAACCAATGGCCCGCTGCAATGTGGTATTGTCAGCATATTTTATATCCATTCCCATGGGGATGCCGCATGCTATCCTGGATATGTTGACCCCGGTGGGTCCCAGGATATCAGCAATACAGGATGCAGTTGCTTCTCCAGGAACCGTGCTGCTTGTGGCAATGATTACCTCTGTAATCCCATCCCTTGATATCCTCGCGGCCAGATTGTTTATCCTGAGTTCGTCAGGGCCAATGCCGTCAAGCGGAGCTATGGCCCCGTGCAACACATGGTACCTGCCTCTGAATGCCCCTGCCTTTTCAATGGCCAGCATGTCGGCGGGCTGCTCCACAATGCACAACTGTGTATGGTCCCGCCCGGCGGAAGCGCATATGTCGCACGGATCAGATTCAGAAAATGTGAAACATACTGAACACCTGCGGATTTTTCTGTGCAGGCTGGCTATTGAATCAGCAAGCTCGCCCGCCTGCCTCTCAGGCCATCTCAGTATCTGCATGGCAATCCTTGTGGCAGTCTTTTCACCAATACCGGGAAGCCTGCTGATATTTTTTATAACCCTTTCAAGGGCAGGTGGAAGGACAGAGGACATCTAAAACATTCCCGGCATCTTGAGACCGCCTGTAATCTTGCCCATTTCTGCGTCAGACATCTCCTTTGCCCTGCTCAGGGCCTCGTTGACCGCAGAGACCACAAGGTCCTGCAACATCTCCACGTCATCAGGATCAACCACTTCCTTCTCAATGGAAATGGAAACAATTTCAGGTTTTCCATTGGCAACGGCCCTGACCATTCCGCCTCCGACAGACGCCTCTATCTCCTTTGCGGCAAGCTCTTCCTGGAGCCTGGCCATCTTTTTTTGCAACAGCTGGGCCTGCCTCATCATTTCCTTCATGTTGGGCTGCATTATGAATACTCCTTTTTCTGTAACCCGGAATGTTATCCGGGTGTTTTCTTTCTCTTTGCTTCAGGCTTTATGCCTGATATCCTGGCATTAAAGACATCAAGGGCCTCCAGAACCAGTGGATGCCCCTTCAGATCAGCGTCGCCCCCGGCAACAGTTACCCCGCCATCCGGGCGCATATCTTCCTGCTCATCATAACATACCTTGAAGGTAAATGCAGTGTTTGAAAAGTCACGAAAGGCCTCTTCAATCTCTTTCAGCCTTTTCCTGTCTGACAGGAGCCTGAACTGGGGCTTGCCCGCGCAACACAGGGTAATGGTTGATGAAGCAAGGGATGATATGACGCACTTCTCAAGAATGGAGCCTGAAAGCGGTTCCTTCTTCTTTAAAAAGGCTGTAAAACTCTTCCACATGGACATGTCAAATCCGTCCGCAGACTCCATTTGCGGTTTTTCGTCACCCTTTTCCCGCCTCTCCTGTTCCACATGGGAAGGCGGCCCTGAAGGAATATCGCCGTGTGATGCCACCGCATGGTCTCTCTTCTGAGGCAGGGGAACAGGGGCCCGGTCCGGGGCATTACCCCTGTTTTCATCGTCAGGTCCAGTGTCCGGGTGACGGGCCTCCTCACCCATATCCCTGCCGACCTGCCGGGCGGGCGCGTCACACATGTCAGAAGGCGCCGATAGAATTTCAACGGAAAGGGATTCCATCTTTTCCATAAGTCTGTCAATGGAAACCGCCTGTTTCATGGCGCATATACGCATGAGCATCAGTTCAAGGGCGATTTTGGGATTAGGACTCCTCGCCACCTGTTCCTGTCCGTCAAGCACAGCGTCAAATATCTGGAGAACCGCTTCCCTTGAAAATCGTTCAAACCTTTTTCTGAGCTCCCCGCCGGCCTCATGTTCAATGCCGGAAAGAGAGATGCCGCGTTCACCCTGAACATGCAGCAACACGGCCATGTTACGGAAAAAAAGCGTGAGGTCTGAGGCAAACTTCTGCATATCCCCGCCAAGCCTGTTGATGCGGTCCACGATTTCAAGGCATGTGGCCGGGTCGCCGTCCAGCATGGCGCAGGCAGTGTCCGCCAGGACATCCTGCCCGGCAAGCCCAAGCGCCTCGCATACCTGCCGGGCATCCCTCGCGCCATAGGCCGCCACCTGATCAAGGAGACTGAGGCTGTCCCTTACACTGCCCCCTGCCTCACGGGCAAGCAGCAGGGTCGCCTCACTGGACAGTCCCATATCTTCCTCCCTGACAATATGATCAAGATGGGCGGCAAGTCTGTCAGTGGAGAGCCTGTGAAACTCGTAATGCTGACATCTGGAGTTGATTGTTGGAGGAATTCTCCGGGGTTCAGTGGTCGCAAAGATAAAAAAGACATGTGAAGGCGGCTCTTCAAGGGTTTTAAGAAGTGCGTTAAAGGCCTCCTTTGTCAACATATGGACTTCATCAATCACATATACCTTGAACCTGCTCTTTACAGGCCTGAACCTGACAGACTCCCTGAGCTCCCGGATCTCGTCAATGCCGCGGTTTGACGCCCCGTCAATCTCCTGCACATCCACAGACGCCCCTGACGTAATCTCCCTGCATGTGCCGCATTCGTTGCATGGTTCCGGCCCGGGACCCTTTTCACAGTTCATTGCCTTGGCCAGTATCCTGGCTATGGATGTCTTTCCGACTCCCCTTGGTCCGCTGAATATCAGGGCGTGGGCGAGCCGGTCTTCGGAAAGGGCGTTTTGCAGGGTGGAGGTCACATGTTCCTGGCCTATGACATCCCTGAAAAACTGGGGTCTCCATTTACGGGCAAGAACAAGATAAGACATTTGGGTATCTGGATACTGTTTCTGATTTATGAAAGAGAAAAATGATAGCCAGGCACCCCCGCGGCACACGAAGAGCCCCACTACCGTTGCTTCCTTCCGGACCTGGCGGGGTTCGCGGGGATACGTTGCGCGGGACCCGGCTATCAAAAAATGAATTCAATTTTTTCATTCAGTTGATTGCATGTGGCGGAGAGGGAGGGATTCGAACCCTCGGTACACCTTTTGGGCGTACACACGATTTCCAATCGTGCCCCTTCAGCCAGCTCGGGCACCTCTCCTGAAGTTGATGACATTTATACCCTTCCCTGCATGTGCAAGTCAACAGAAATTTCGGTTTCGGTTTTTATTTTCTCAGCCTGACATGTGACGCAAACCCGTGCGTCAGTCAGCATACGTTACCGGCTCACGCATATATTGCATTTTCGACACCTGTGCCTGCGTCGCCTGCCAGTCAGGATATCCCGACATATTCATGCAGGATACAATGTCTCCCGCAAAAGACAATGTATGGCTTCAATTCATGTCCTGTGTTTGAGAACAACGCATTGTCA
>CAYXYO010000241.1:0-18226 GCA_964469365.1 uncultured Desulfobacterales bacterium
TGAGAAAGGGTGGGGAAACTGTAATAAAATGCTGGCCTGTGGTGTCAGCCCACCATCTGCTTTCAGCAGGAAGAAGGGCCACCCGCCTTCTCCATTGATGAGGCATGAATTCCCGGCGCTCCCTTTCTCCGAGCCATACCCTGCCTTCATGCGGGTCAAGGTCGGCAACTGCCCGCAGAAACAGGCTCTTTCCCGCGCCTGATCTGCCTGAAATCGTAACGCAGGTTCCTTCCGGCACATCAAGGGAGATGTCCCTGAGGAGCTGTGTTGATATATGTGAGATTGCAAGGCGCGGCAAATCGCAATGTCAGAAACTGGCCTGAAATGGTTGAAGAACCCATATTACCATGCTGGCGTCTTCGTCGGAAAATGCGGTATCCAGCCTTATGGTCAGCTTTCTCATATATGCCCTGAGTCCTATGCCAGCATCCCATTTCATGCGCGAATGGAGGTCGGTTATGTCCCAGTTTTCATTTACCCGTCCCATTTCAACAAAAGGCGCTATCTGCAGATAATCCCATTCCAGGATATTGCCAAGCCACGAGGAACGGTCAAGGGGTTCCCAGTCAGGGACAAAACGGTATTCAGCAGAGTAGTATATGGCCGCCCGGCTGTTAAAACGGTATTCAGGATATGCCCGCAGGCGGTAAAAACCGCCAAGCCTTGCGCCCAGTTCCTGTGGTGGCCTGTGGATGACGTAACTGCCGCCTGAAGCATCTTCCCGGGTTTCCCAACCCGGCGTGTCAATGGTCCAGAAATCCAGGGCAATCACGCTCTGCCGCATCCAGTCCGCCCTGGGTATGCTTATATATTTGCTGAATTCGAATTCAACGGTTGTCCATGTGTCACTGCTGTCAAACAGGCCGAAATCCCTGGCGTATGCAAAACGGGTCACACTGCCCCTGGAAGGGTTTTCATAAAAATCCCTGTTGTCATATTTCAGGGTCAGCTTGACTCCATTGGATGAAGATTTTATGCGGGGCATATCCTTGTTATCATATGAGTAATAGTGGTAAAAAGGGGTCATCTCAACAGTGGTGCGTCCTGATGTCATGGGATTGTACTCCTTTCCGCCAGCGGCGCCGGAAACCAGCATGCCCCTGTCTATGACAAAACAGTTGACTGCCCTGTCCCTGGCGTCTCCAATGGGAAGGAGATATTTGAATTCCATGCGTATGAACCGGCCCCATCCCTCGCCTTCAATAAAATTGTCTTCATGGGAGTCGTTGGAACCTGCAATATCATCCGGATAATCAGGATTCCCTGACCTGTACAGACGGTTTTTGTCATACCATGCGAATTTGAAGACAGGCGACAGAAAAAGGCGCGGCAGGGCAGGGACAGGTTGAATGTTGCTCACAATGCCTGAAAACATATAGGAACCGTTGGTTGAGAAGAGCATGCTGCCGGCTGTTCTGGTCTGAGGTTGAATATAACCGGTGGTTCCGCCTATGAGTCCGGCTGTGCCCTCAAATTTTTTGTTATAGAGTATATAGGGCAACACAATGCCCCTTGTGTAATCCGCTTCGCTTTCTGTGAGGTTGCGCACTATATTCATGGAAAATGAGGCAGGAACCATGGTGAAAAAGAGCAGCGGCAAACATAAGATGAGAGTTTTTGATTTGGTGATATTCATGGGTTGTATTATCTCCATACAGGGTTTGACAGTTATGTTGCAGGGTTTGCGTGTAACTTCTATAAAATACATTTTGACAAGCCTTGCAACTTGCCAGGGAGAGATGTCCGGCAGTCTTTGGGGGGCGTTTGGTAATATCTGTTTTTATGAAATTGCATGAAAAATATTATCTCGTTTATGGCGTACAACATGATTAAGTTGTAATCTGGAGCCACGGATTTGAGGCGAAAGTCAAGTTTTTCTGGTTTACTGTTATTGTATCTGGGTGTTTTTATGTTGATACAGGCCACCCTTTGGGCAGCATGGTAGGTTATATATTATGTCAGGTTTTGTGATGAGAAAGAGAAACGTCTTAATAAAGATTTTGTCAGGGATTGTTGTTTTTGTTTTTATTACCGGTTTCTGGGGGGCGAGAGGCGACAGCGTTGTTGAAAAACGTCGAGCAATTCAGGAGATGTGCAAGTCAACCCTTGCAGACCTTTATAGACTACGTCCCGCGGCCCGTAAGGAGATAAAAAACGCGCGAGGTTACGCAGTGTTCAGTAATGTGGGCATCAAACTTTTTCTGCTTTCAACTGCAAACGGTTATGGCCTGGCCCATGATAACAGGAGCGGCAAGGAGTTTTATATGAAAATGTTGTCAGGCGGTCTTGGACTGGGCATGGGCATAAAGGAATTCAGGGGGATATTTATCTTTGATAGTGACAATGCCTTTGAAGAGTTTGTTGAACATGGCTGGACGGCAGGCGGTCAGGCTGAAGCTGCTGCCAGGCTGGATGATCAGGGGCAGGTTGTTGCATTGGCCGTGGAGATCGCGCCAGGGATCAGGTTGTACCAGCTTACCAAAAATGGTCTGGCAGCCCAGATTACCGTCCAGGGCACCAGATACTGGAAAGATGACGCCTTGAACTGATTTGTTATGATGAAACAATGCCTGTGACAAATCAAAGCCGATATTATCCGGGCGTTCTTTGGGCCTTACAATGGTGTGTCTGCCGGGTCAACATCTGACTTCTTACTTCTGACCGGGCTTCTCAGGGTCATTCAGCAGCATCTTTATCTGGCAAGATATGTGGGCAGGGTTGACAGGTTTGTTCATCATCACGTCCACGCTGTTTCCCTTTGCCTTTTTGTGCATGGCCTTGTCAGTGAAAGGGGTACGCATGATAATGGGCAGATTTTTGTATGTCATGTCTGACAGGCGCGGTATGTGGCAACTTTCTGGAAGCTGGGGAAGATGAACGGAATAAAAATATATCAGGGCAACCGGCTCGAAGACCTTGCCCGTTATCTCGGGGAAGTCATTCACGCGGGCAGGCGGGAAAATTTCAGTCTTGAACCTGACATAGTCCTTGTGAACAATTTTGAAATGGCCAGGTGGCTTTCAAACACCATAGCGGAATCACAAGGCATATGCGCAAATGTGAATTTCATGCTGACAGGCTCCTTTATCTGGAGGCTTGCCACGGGTACGGGCAATGGCATGGGCGGGGCGATATCAATGGAGCAGATGCGGTGGCTGATTTTCCGTGCCCTTCAGGATATTGAAAGCGGCGCCGGAGTGAAGGGGGATTTTTCAGTGCTGCGGAGATATATCCTTGAGCAGGGTGAAAAGGGGATGTTTCACCTTGCGGGGCAGCTTGCGGAACTCTTTGACCGTTATCTCACCTACCGTCATGACATGCTTCTTGAATGGGAAGAGGGCAGGAGCAGGGATGAGCACGGGTGGCAGCCGGATTTATGGAAGCTGCTTTCCTCCATTACAGGCGGGAGGTTGAGAATCTCGTTTCTCCGCGCGCTTCTCGGCAGGCTTGAGTCAGGACGGCCTGAGGTTATGCTGCCTTCAGGCCGCCTTTGTCTTTTCGGGGTTTCCTGCCTGCCGCCCCTTCACCTTGAGATTATATCCGCAATTGCCGAACATGTTGATACCCGTCTGTTTTTTATGAATCCATGCAGGCAGTTCTGGGAAGACGTGCTGCCTGAAAAGAAGAGGGCGGGCCTGCGTCTGCGGCTTTCGCCTGAGCAGGTGGACGCCTGGTTTCCCGAGGGTAACAGGCTTCTTGCCTCATTTGGTTATTCTGGCAGGTCTTTTATGAGCAGGCTTTACGCGCTGCCCATTGAAGAAGGCAGGGACTTTTTCAGGAAAAGCGGTTCTTCATCCCTGCTTGCCATGATACAGGATGACATACTGGAGCTTGACTCCGGGGAAGGCGATTCCGGAGGGGCCGGCCGGGCGGTTTCCTCTGGTGACACTTCCATTGTAATAAACAGTTGTCACAGCAGAATGCGCGAGGTGGAGGTCCTGCACGATGAGCTTGTGGGAATATTTGACGCCTGTCCGGATATCTCCCCGCATGACTGCCTTGTCATGGCCCCTTCCATTGATGAGTATTCTCCTTATGTGGATGCGGTTTTCGGAGCGGCGCCAGCCAGGCGTTTCATCCCATACACTCTGGCTGATGTGGGCATGGTCAATAACAACACGGCGTCCAGGGCCTTTCTTGATATCTTTACCCTTCCGCTTTCAGATTTCACGGCTCCGGTAATAATGGACATACTGGCCCTGCCGGATGTGTCGGCAAGGCAAGGGCTTGATTCCGACGGGATCGCAATATTGCGGGAATGGGTAAGGCGTAGCGGTATCAGGCAAGGGATTGGCATGGAGCGCCTTGGGAGTGAAGGCGGCAGACGCGGCAACAGTTGGGAGTTCGGCCTTGACAGGCTCTTTGTAACTCACGCCATTGACAGCCTGGAATGGTTTGGTGACATCCTTCCCATGGACTGTCCTGTTGAGGGAAACCATGCCAGGTTGCTCGCGGTTCTTTCCGGTTTTGTGTTCAGGCTCTCGGAGCTTGCGGAACTGATGACGCGCAGCGGGGGTTTTCTTCCCTCTGAATGGTTTGCCCTGTTTGAAAAGCTGGTTTCCGGCTTCATTGCCCATGACCCGTGGATGGAAGACGGGAGCGCGGGGCTGATGAAACGTCTTGAGTCGCTGGCGGCTGCCATGAATGAGGCAGGGGTCGGGAAGGTCGCCCATGATGTCATGTGCGACATACTTCAGAAGGAGCTCGGAAGGCCGGGGTCGTCCAGGACGTTTTTTTCCGGAAAGGTGCTCTTTTCGAGCCTGGTTCCCATGCGTACCATACCGTGCAGGGTGATATGTCTGCTGGGCATGAACGATGCTGATTTCCCAAGGCGTCCGGGTGTGCCCGGATTTGACCTGATGGCCCTGCAACCCAGGGCCGGTGACAGGATACCCAGGGAGGAGGACCGTTATCTTTTCCTCGAGACCCTGCTTTCAGCCAGGGAAAGACTGGTCATAAGTTATGTGGGCAGGAGCGAGCATGATGATTCTGTTCAGAATCCCTCTGTAGTGGTAAGTGAACTCATGGACTATATTGACAGTGAGTTTGTCTTCAGTGATGCCGGCCCTGAGACACCTCCTGTCTCGTCAGCCCTGTTCAGACAGCATCCGCTTCAGCCTTTCAGCCTGCGCTATCTTGAACGTGATTCCGGGCTTTCGGGTTTTGCCTCTGAGTGGCTGCCTGTGGATGAAACAGGCGCGCCTTTAACCAAAATATCTCCACCTGAGTTCTGTCCCTCTCCGATACCTCTCGCGGAAAACGAACTGGATTCCCTTTCATCCATTTCGCCTGGACAGATAGTGTTTTTTTTCGCAAATCCCGTTAAATATTTCCTGCTGAACCGTCTGAATGTTGACCTGTGGCCTGACACCCGTCTCCTTGACGGGAATGAACCCTTCACGTTCCCGCGGCAGGTCCAGGATATATTTGTGAGGGAACTCGCAGGCCTTGAAGGAGACAGTTTCCTGGAAGTGATGGAAAATCCCGAACCCTTCCTGACAGCCCTGCTTCGCAGGATCAAGGGCATGGGACTGGCCCCTGAAGAGCCATTTGCCAGCCTCTTGTGGCTTGGGGAACATGATAAATTCAGTGGGTTTGTGACAGGGCTTGGGAAACGGATTGGCCAGACAGGTTTTCCTGACGGCATGGCATGTGTAAACAGGAAATTTGTCTGGCCTGATGAAACGTGTCTGGCAAAGAGCAAGACGCTTGTCACAGGCAGCCTTGGCAGAAAGTCTGACAACGGGGGAATCATTGATATAAGGTTCAGGGTGTACACATCTCACAGACTGGGTCTCTGGATAAGGCACCTGCTTCTTGTCGCAGACTCCGGGAAGGATGAAAAAGTGTGCGCCGGGATGAAGAGCGCTGTGGCGCAGGGAAACGGCACTCCTGTTGTCATAAGAGGGGTATCCGGCACGGAAGCGCAGAGGCTCCTTGAGAGGCTCCTCTCCTTTTACCTCATGGGACATGAAAGGCCGATTCACTTTTTCCCTGACGCGTCATATATATATGCCAAACATAAGAATCCCTGGAATGGAGAACCTGGCTCAGGACATGAGGAACAGGCTGTAAAAAAGGCTGTGGAGGCCCTTTATCACTGGAATTCTCCGGGAGTGCTCAAGGACCCTTTTCTGAATCTGGTATATCGGGGGGACAGCAGGCGCGTTGAGGAGATCATAGCTCATGATGAAGAGTTCAGGACTGTCAGCGAAGCTGTCTGCGGCTCCATGCTGAAGTTCATGGAAAAAGGGAGGTAGGCATGAAGGCCCTTGATCCCGCAAGGATGCCCATTGACGGATACTGCCTTGTTGAGGCAAGCGCCGGAACAGGAAAGACATACGCCATTACCAGCCTTTTCCTGCGCCTGATAATGGAAAGGGGACTGAAGGTGCGTGATATCCTGGTGGTTACATTCACAAAGGCAGCCACCGAGGAGCTTCGTTTCAAGATAAGGGAGCGTCTTGACGTGGCGCTGGGCATTCTGCGGGGCAGGATCTCCCCCGGGAAGGATGACTTTGTTAAAGAGCTTGCCGCCCTGGCCGTGGCCTCAGGCAGGGTTGAACGCCGGACCATGATAGGGCGTCTTGAAGAGGCAATGCTCTCCCTTGACGAATCCTCTGTCTTTACCATCCACAGTTTCTGCCAGCGTATGCTCAGGGAGTTCGCCTTTGAAAGCAATGCCCCCTTTCATGCGGAACTGCTTCTGTCAGTGGATGAGGTGCAGAGGGCCGCGTGCATGGAGTTTGTAAGGAAGACCTTTTACAACAGGAGGAGTGAATTGGCCGAGTGGGCAGGCAGGCTTTTCAGCCTTGGCAACCTGCCCTGGGCCATACATGGGGAGATAGCCGGTCTGCTTTCCACGCCCGCCCCGCTGATCCTTTATGAACATGACATAAAGGCAGTGGTTGAGGAGGCCGGGGAATTCATGGAAAAGATAGGTCAGGCGGCCTCAATTGTAAAAGGGCGCAGGGATGAGCTTGTCCAAAGATACGTTGCCATCGCTGCCGAATGTGTTGACACCCTTCTCGGCATGTCCGGACTTTCCGGCATACCGTCTGACACCGCGGGAAAGTTCAGGAAAAAGGTTGTTGACATCTTTGCCAAAAAAGTCAGGGAGCACTTTACCCTTCTGGACAGTCTTGCGTCATCAGATGCCGTTATGCCCTTTAATGACGGAGACCTGTCCCTGTTGCATCCCGGGACATCCCTGGTGGAGGAAGTGGTGTCCATTGTGCGTGATGTGGAAAAAACAGGTAAAAGCCGCAGGACAAAGCTTTATTCAGCCATGGAACCCTTTTTCCCCGGTATCTACGCCGCCCTTGACGGGCCTGCCTCTTCCGGCATGGAGAAAAAGGCAGGTGAGGAGATGCGGAAATTTTTCAGGGAACCCGGCCTGGATATCCTTGCCAGGGCCCTGGTTGTCCACGGTTCCGTAAACGACAGGTTTTTTGCCGCCGTTGTATCTGAAGCAGTGAGGTTTGTCAGGAGATATGTCCGTGAATATCAGAGACGCAGGTCTCTTCTCTCCTATGATGACATGATTGTCATGCTCCGTGACGCCCTTTGGGACAGAGAGATTGGCAAGGGGCTGGCCGATACGATAAGAGGCAGGTTTCCGGTTGCCATGATAGATGAGTTTCAGGATACGGACAGCAGCCAGTGGAAAATATTCAGCGCCATCTATCCTGACAGCCGGAGATCTTCTCTTTTTCTTATAGGAGACCCGAAACAGGCCATTTACGGCTTCCGGGGGGCGGATATCTTCACATATCTTGAGGCCAGGGGCATGGTGGATGAGTCAAGACGTTTCAACCTCGACACAAACTGGCGTTCCACTCCGGGGATTGTCAGCGCCATGAACCGCCTCTTTATGGATGGACGGAAGAGGAGCTTTGTGCTGGAGGGGATAGATTTTCAGCCTGTAAAGGCCAGGGAAGGCTTCCATGAGGAACTTGTGGTGGATGGTGAAGCAGGTCCGTCTGTGGAGATATGGTCCCTTGGGGAGAGCCGGGACATGGATGACGGCTGTGAAGGAGAGGCTGTCAGCCATGAGCCGGAGATGCTTGCCGCATTTGAAATACGGCGGCTCATTGATAAGGGCAGACGCGGGGCCGCCTTTTTTCAGGGTGAGACAGACAGACGGCCTCTGGCGCCCGGAGACATAACTGTGCTTGTCAAGGACTACATGGAGGCGCGAAGGATGCGGAACGCGCTGCTGGCCCTTGACATTCCGTCTGTCTATAACGGCCCCGGCAGTGTGTTCGCAACAGAAGAGGCGAAGGATATCAGGCACATGCTTTGCGCGGTGGCAGGTTTTACAGACGAGAGGGCTGTCTGCACGGCCCTGGCGACCATCTCATTGGGGTTTACAGCCCGGGGGATTCATGCGTTACTTGCCAACCCGGAGAAATGGGACTCCGTAGTGGAAAAGTTTGCCAATCTAAGGGAGAAATGGGCTGAACACGGGGTGTTCCCAATGCTTAGGGCATTGTTCAGGGAGTTTGACATCCCTTCAAGGCTGCTGAGGCTCAGGGGCGGGGAGAGACGTCTTACAAACCTGAGGCAGATATCCGAGCTCCTTGCCATGGCTGAAAGGGAGCATCCCGGCATGGAAATGCTAATTGCGTGGCTAAACAGCAACATCGCCGAACCCGACAACAGCTCCGATGAACATAAGCTGCGTCTTGAAACAGATGAAAATCTTGTGACAATAATGAGTTATCATAGGAGCAAGGGGCTTGAATTTCCAGTGCTCTTTCTTCCCTTTATCCACATGGCGCAGGTCAGACAGGGCAGGAAGAAGATTTTCAGATGTTATGACGTGGAGCGGCGTTGCTATGTTGTTCCCCTGGCGGAAAGGCGGCTTTCAGAGGATGAGACGCCAGGGCGCGTGCCCTGTGGCAGCATGGCTGACCGGTGGAGGGAGGAGAGCCGGAGACAGCAGGAGGCCGAGCTTGCAAGGCTCATGTATGTGGCTTTTACCAGGGCCAGGCAGAAGATATATTTTGCCATTGATGGGGATGCCGCTACCGATTCAATGATAGGCGCGCTTGTTGACAAGGGAGGTGCTGAAGGGGATGCGCGGAAAGGCGTGGAGGGCGATGGATGGCAGACTTCCATGCGGCAGGCGGTGGAGGGGCTGTTCAGTGATATCAGTAGCGTGAAGGTGATCGCGGCCTGCGAGAAGTTTGACAGCATGGATATGAGCGGAAAGGGTGGTCCTGGCGCGGCCATGAATGATCATGTCCGGCCGCCTGTCATCTCCAGGTCTCCCCTTGCCGAAGTCCTGTGGCGTCCGGCAAGTTTTTCATCCCTTCATGCGTCGCGGACAGTGGAGGGCGAGCCGGATGTTTTTCTGTCAGACATGGCGCGTGATGAGGCCCTTGACAGGTTCTCCTTTCCAAGGGGCCCCATGCCGGGAAACTGTGTGCACCGGTTCTTTGAACTTGTTGATTTCCATGGCGGCATGGAGCATTTTCTCGATGTGGCGGAGAGCTCTCTTGGCGAGTTCGGAATGGATGGGAAATGGGCCGGAGTCCTTGCGGAAATGGGCCTGGCCGTGGTCAATGCCAGGCTTGCGCCGGGAATCAGGCTGAAGGATATCGGCAGGCGGTGGATTTCAAGGGAAGCGGGTTTTACGTGGTCCTTTGGCGGCAATGAGAAAATACATCTTGCCGGTCTTCCCGATGGGTGTGAAACCGGGGTGGTGAGCGGTTTTACAGACCTTATGTTCAGGCATGGGGATGCCTTTTATCTCCTTGATTACAAAACCAACTGGCTTGGCGGCAGTGTTGAGGATTACGGCCTGGCCGCCATGAGAAAGGCCATGGATCAGCATGACTACTGGTTGCAGGCAGGCATATACGCAAGGGCACTGCATGAGTTCCTGCGCACGGGCATGCCGGATTACAGGTTCAGCAGGCATCTGGCAGGTGTCTTTTATCTCTTTGTAAGGGGAGTTACTGTTGAGCGTGGGGAGTACGGGGTCTTGTTTGTGTCCCGTGAAGAACTGACAGACAGGTTCCCGGGTTTTTTCAGGGAGGCTCTGGAGTGATGGAAGATTTGTCTGAAAGAGTGATACGCGCCCTGTCGGAGCTCGCCTTGCAGGGCGAGGCCGAGATAACAGGGGTTGAATTCGCAAGGTTTGTCTCAAGGCTTGCCCCTTCGGAGCCTGCCGGAGCTGTTTTCGGGGCGTATCTTGTCTCAGCGGCCCTGGAAGAGTCTCACACATGCCTCAGGATTGACAGAAAGCCGGATTTCGCAGGGATGGCAATGGAGGTGGCGGAATCAATGGGGATTGACATGGAGATGATCCGCAGGGACATCTTCAGGTCAGCCTCTGTCGGCAGGCCAGGTCAGCGGCGTCCAATGATACTGCATGACAACATGCTTTATATACACCGTTACTGGAGTTATGAGAAAAAACTCGCGGAACTGCTCACAGCCAGGTCTGGCGGAGAACTGCCTGATGAATACCGGGCCGCTGCCCTGGATATTGTGAATCGTCTCTTTCCTGAAAGGGCTCCGGGGGGACCTGACTGGCAGAAACTTGCCGTGCTTTCAGCCCTTCATTCCGGCCTGCTTGTCATATCAGGCGGACCTGGCACCGGAAAGACAAGGACCGTAACGGCTATCATGGCAGCCCTTGTGGAGCTTGACATGCTCATGAATGATACAGACGGTCTTGTGATATGTATGTGCGCCCCCACGGGAAAGGCGGCGTCCCGCCTTGGTGAATCGGTCGCGTCCGCCTCAGCCGAACTGGATCTTGCTGCAAGGGTGGTTGAGGCCATGCCGTCCAGGGCACATACCATACACAGGCTTCTCGGTTCGGGAAATGTTCCCGGCAGTTTCCGTTTCAACAGTGAAAACCCCCTTCCATGCGATGTGGTCATTGTGGATGAGGCGTCAATGGTTGACCTGCCACTCATGGCCCATCTCGTTGAGGCCCTTTCTCCTTCGGCAAGGCTGGTGCTCCTTGGAGACAGGGATCAGCTTGCCTCGGTTGAGGCTGGCTGCGTGTTAAGGGATATCTGCATGGGTGAAAAACTCTGTTCATATTCCGACGCCTTTGTGAAAAGGGCACTGGAGGCTGGCGAAAAGGTTGAGCCAGGGCGCGGCGGGGATGCCTGTCCCCTCAGGGATTCCATGATAACGCTTGAATATAACTACAGGTTCAGGGATTCAAGCGGTATTGATGAACTTGCCGCGGCTGTAAACAGGGGTGACTTTCAGGAAGTCAGGGATATTCTTGTCTCGGACAGGTTCAGCCATGTGAACTTTGTCTCGGACAGGGATATGCG
This sequence comes from uncultured Desulfobacterales bacterium, assembly GCA_964469365.1. GTDB lineage: Bacteria > Desulfobacterota > Dissulfuribacteria > Dissulfuribacterales > QOAL01 > CAYXYO01. The sequence goes on from CAYXYO010000241.1 coordinate 11,307, forward strand.
CCTGTCACGTCTTCTTGATGAGTCGGCAGGGGAGTTTGCCGGCAGGTTGCTCAATGCCGCGTCTCCTGAAGAGGCCATTGACAGTATGGAAGGCATGAAAATCCTTTGCGGCGTAAGGCATGGGGGCGCAGGCGTGAAAAATATCAACAGTTATGTGGGTGAGAGGTTTTTCATGGCGGCAGGCATGAAGATATACAGGGGGATGCCTGTAATCATAAACCGCAATGATTACAGGCTGGAGCTTTTTAACGGCGATACCGGAATTATCTGGCCTGACGCCTCAGGGACCCTGAAGGCGTGGTTCCGTTTCGGAAAGGACGATATGCGGTCCTATGCCGTTTCCCGTCTGCCGGCCTTTGAAACCGCCTGGGCTGTAACTGTTCACCGCAGCCAGGGCTCGGAGTTTCGCAGGGCCCTTATTGTGCTTCCGCCGGAGAGTGGGCGCATGCCGGGCAGGGAACTTCTCTATACAGCCATTACAAGGGCCAGGGAGGGAGTAACCGTCTGGGGAAGCTGGAACGGGCTCAGGGCGTGCGTTGAGACCCCGGCGCGCAGGGATTCAGGTCTTGGAATGATGTTGTGGGAGGCATCAGGTCAGTAATCTGTTTCAGGAGGTTTTTTATGGCGTCAGACAGGATAACATGCGATTTCTGTAACGGTTCAGGAGAGACAAGCTCCTTCAAGGGGGAGAGCAGGTTCCTGCTTACAACAGAAGAGTGCCCGGTGTGCGGCGGCATGGGGTTTGTCATTCCTGAAGATGGAGCAGCGCCCCCGAATGATGATGACAGGTCAGGACGGTCGCAATCTGGGGAACGGTGAAAACGGATTGAAACATATTGCGCAACTGTTCAAGAAGTGGGCACCGTTTCAGGGGTCCTTTCTGTTTTTTCTTTTCTTGATGGTCTCTGCTTCCCTGAGGGACCTTTTTGGCATCGAGGCGCGAAACGCCCTCTTTGCCCGTGTAATGCTGGAAAACGGCCCTTCCCTTGTGCCGGAGATAATGGGAAGGCCATATCCTGACTACCCTCCGCTTTTTTTCTGGACTGAGTGGTTGTTCTCCGTTCCTGCAGGCCATGTCAGCACGGTAACCGCAGTGCTCCCCTCTGCCATGGCAGGAGCCTTGCTGGTATGTTCAGTTTTCTTTGTTGCCCGGCGTTCTGGCCGCAAGGTCGCCATCATGTCGTCTGTGATAATGGCTCTTTGTCCTGATTTCTGGATAAGGGCGGGCAGGGTTTCCATAGACATGATGCTTGCCCTGTGGGTAACGCTTGCCCTGTGGGCATTTTTTGAGTCATATTCAAAAGGAGAAAATGGCAGGCAGGGATATATTTCCGCCATGGCATTTTCTGCCGTATTCATGGCTTTTATGACAAAGGGACCCATTGGCATCGTTTTGTCATGTGGAATATGGTTCTGCTTTCTTGTCATGGAAGGTGAATGGAAGTCGGCTGCGGCTTTTTTTGCGCGTTCAGTCCTGTTTGCCATGTTATGCATGGGGATCGGTATGTTGATGTGCTGGAAGGCAGGAGACATGGAGTTGCTTTCATCAATGTTTCATATGCAGGTTACCGGCAGGTTGCAAGGCGTTTCCAACAAACCTTTTTACTATTATACCCTGCATCTTGCAGGGGCCACAGCGCCATGGTGGCTTGCCTCGGTCGCCGGCTGTCTTTTTATGGGCAGAGGCAATGGCAAGGGGGGTGTTGTGCCTGGAGTCGTGAGGAAGTCAGCCCTGTTAAGACTTGTCATGGTGTGGATGGTATTTGTATTTGTTGTTTTCAATATTGCCTCTGCCAGGGCGGGCCGTTATCTTTTGCCCATGTTTCCGGCCATGGCCATCTTTTTTGCAGTGACATCTGAAAAACTGTTTACGGAAAAGGGGCGTTTCTTTTCTTCTGTTCTGTTTTCCAGAATGTTTTTTTTCTTATGGGGTTTACTTTGGGGCGTTGGCATATTCATTTATGTTTGTAATCCTTTTGGGCATATGCCGGGATTTTATGTTATACTTGCCTGGTTTTTGATGAGTATTGTCATGGTATATGCCGTAACAAGGTTGGCGCATTGTGAATATGCAGCCTTTTTGATGGTTGCTTCCTTGATGATTGGCGGTTTGACCCTTGACAATCTGTTGGTTGAGCCTGGTCGTTCCCTTATGGAGTCCGGGAGGCTGTTTGCTGAACATGTGGAGAACGGGATTGGGCAGGATGTCCCTGTCCTGTTTTTTCAGGTAAACAGGGATGGCGACGCGGTTAAATATATATTTTACAGCAAAAGGAAATCATCAGAATTTATATTTGTGGATAATTTTGCCGAACTGGAAAAAACAGATATGCCCTTTGTTATGATATCAGTCAAAAAAAAATTTGCTAACCGGCGGCTTGCCGATTTTATACGTATGAATAATGCGTGTCCTGCTGGTGAGGGATATATACACAGCAGGGTTTACCAGGCCTGGGGTATCGGTACGGAATGTGCCGTAACTCAAGGTGATACGCTGTGAAACTTGCCATTATAAGACGTGAGTGCGGTTTTGACTCAGGGGGGGCCGAGGCCTATTGCGCCAATGTGTCTGCCAGACTCTCAGAAAAAGGTTATGACGTAACCATACTCGCCGACAAGGGTGATGTCCGGGGACCGGATTTTCGCAGGGCCATGGTGAGGGGACGGGGGAGCATCGCAAAAAACATAAGTTTTTTCAAGTCTGTTGAAGAGCTGCTGAGTAAAGGCGATTTTGATATTACCTATGGGCTTTCCAGGGTGGCTCCAGTGGATGTGTTAAGGATATCGGACCCCCTTCATGCCGCCTGGCTTGATTTGGGATATTCAGGCAGGTCATGGCTAAGGCGGATAATGCCAAGGCACAGGATGCTGCTCATGCTTGAAAAAAAAGCCGTTAATGGAGCCTCTCATATTGTGGTCAACTCATCACTGGTGAAAAAACATCTTATGTCATATTATGATGTTTCTCCTGAGCGGATAACCGTTGTTTATAATGGTGTTGATACGGCAAGGTTCAGGCCTGTCTCTCCGGATATAAGGAGTGAGATGAGAAAGGAGCTTGGAATAGGGTCAGACGAGATTGTGTTACTGTTCGCAGGTTCTGATCTCAGGCGCAAGGGATTTGGTCCCCTTGCAGAGGCCTTTTGCAGATTGTCTGCCGACAGGGAAGGGGATGGGCGGTCTCTTCTTCGCCTTGTTGTGGCTGGTGCGTCAGGAGACAGGAAATATGAGCGTTTTTTCATGGGGCATGGTCTGTCTGAAAAGGTGCGGTGGCTGGGATACAGAAACGATATGGAAAATATCTATGGCATTTCCGACATGTTTGTTCTGCCTACAAGGTATGACCCCTTTGCCAATACTACTGTTGAAGCCATGTCGTGTGGCGTGCCTGTTGTGACTACGTCATTGAATGGAGCTTCAGAGATTTACAGCGGGGAGTTTTCATGGCTCGTGACAGGGCATGGCACCTGTGAAGACCTGTTTTCAGCCATCTCCGCGTTTCTTGCCCTGCCACCGGAAAAGCGGCATGCCCTGGGCCATGCCGTTAGAAAGGTGGCAGAAGAATACTCCTGGAACAGACATGTTGACTGTCTGGAAAGTCTCTTTCGCAGGGTTTGGCAACATAAAACAATCTGACAATAACGGTTTGAGATATGGATGAACGAAAGAAACAGGAAATAGCCGGGAATGTTCTTGAAGTTTCTAAACGTGCCATAAAGAAAATTGTGAAATCCAGGAAATTGCCATGGCCTGAACACTATTCAGAGACGTTCTGGGATATTGTATATAAAAAGCATTATGATGACCTTTTGATTCACAGGGATGCGTCAATCTTTGTCTCATCGCAAAAACAGGAATATTTTGTTGAGCAGGCGGGAAATCTTGTTGAAGATTTTGCCAGTGAAATCGCATGGTTGAGTGATGCAGCCATTGAGTGCCGGAAAGAGATTGCCTCTCCATTGAAGGTTTTTGTGGAAAAGGCGGCCGAAGATAGGACTCTTGCTGAAGAGGTTAAGAAGCTTCTTGTCTATATTCGCAAGCTGGAAAGCAGTCTCGCAGAGGCTGGAAAACGCGCTGAAGTAAATCTTTCGAGGGTGCGGGAACTCAAGCGGGAACTTCGTCTTGACGAACTGACCCTGACCCTGAACAGGCGGGCACTTTTCAAGGATCTGGAAATTGAGATGAAAAAGGCAAAACGTTATGGATACCCTGTCTCTGCATTCATGGTGGATATTGATTATTTCAAGACGGTAAATGACAGATACGGCCACCAGGCAGGAGACCTTATCCTGGCCCATGTAGCGAAAATCATGGAAGAATGTATAAGAGAGGCAGATTCCCTTTACCGCTATGGCGGAGAAGAGTTCTTTATCCTTCTTCCCCATGTGGATCTGAAAGGCGGAGCCATTATGGCAGAACGGTTCCGGAGGGTTATTGAATCATGTTCATTCCTCCTTGACAGGGGAAAAACAAGGGTTTCAATTACGGTTTCCATTGGTGGAACCCAGATGCTTGAAAATGAGGAGAGTACCGGCTCTTTTATTGACCGGGCGGACGATGCGCTGTATAAGGCCAAAAAACAGGGACGCAACCAGATAGTCTGTATATGAAACCCGTTCCAGGCATGGCCATGGATTAATGTGTGGCCGGCACCTCGATTTCGCGTATCCCTTTGGTTGCCGGTAGATGAATATGTAATTATGGAATTTGTGTTAAAGGTTGGTTAAATGGCTGAAATCAGACCCTTCAGGGGGTTAATTTATAATGAAAAACGTGCCGGCGCCATAGAAAAACTGGTGGCGCCTCCATATGATGTTGTCACCAGAAAGGAGCGCGATTCTTTTGTTGAAGCCTCTCCATACAATATATTTTCCCTTGAGCTTCCTGACGGTTCTGAATGTGAAAAAGGGGTGGATATATATGAATGCTCCAGAAGGTTGCTGGACAGATGGAAACAGGACCGGGTTCTGGAGTTTGACCCTAATCCCTCTCTTTATCCATATGAGCTTGAGTTCAGGTTGCCTGAGGGTGACTCTGCCAGAAAATATGTAAGAAAAGGGGTGATAGCGGCTGTCAGGATAGAGGATTGGGATGAACGTGTTGTCCTTCCCCATGAAAAGACCTTTGACAAGGTTACTGATGACAGGCTTAAACTGCTGGAGGCCACAGAGACCCAGTTCAGCCCCATCTTTATGCTCTACAGGCACAATGACGCAGCAAACCGCATCTTTTCCTTTGCCCAAAAGGAGAAACTCTTTTCAACTTCTGATGCCATGGGTAACCGTCATACCCTTTACAGGGTGGATGACCAGGAGGTGGTTGCCGGGTTCTGCGCCGCCTTTTCACAATCCCCTCTCTATATCGCGGACGGGCATCACAGGTACACAACGGCCCTCCGTTTTCGCAGGGAGATGGAAAAGAGGCAGGGAACTGTTGCGCCGGACCGTTACGCTTATGTCATGACGTACCTTGCTGATGTTGAAGACAGCGGCATGGTGGTGCTGCCAACCCATCGAATCCTTTCCGCCGGACAGGTTGATGTGGACGCCTGCCGCCAGGCCGTTAACAGCGCCTTTGAAGTGGATGTGGTGAACACTGAAGGCATGTCACCCGTTGATGTTGTGGAAAAACTCAGGATGATGCTTGTTGACAGTACTGGTCGCACAGCCGTGGGCTGCATATATGAGCAGGGTAACAGGGCGGAGTTATGGACAGTCAGACCAGGTTATGAAGAGATGCTCCATGATTATAACAGAAAATCCGAGCTTGCCTCCCTTGATGTCGTTATTCTGAATGATGTTGTTTTCAGACAGCTCGGGATTGACGCGCATGCCCTGGAGGCTGGCAGGGATATACGTTACGAGGCGGAGGCGGTGAAGGCCGTTGCCGGTCTTGGCGCAGGAGAGGTGATGTTCATGATGCGTTCTTCTCCTGCGGAAGAGGTGCTTGATGTGGCTGACGCGGGTCTTGTCATGCCCCATAAATCCACCTTTTTCTATCCCAAGATTATGTCAGGCCTTGTGCTTAATGACATGAGGTGCTGAAAAGCGGGATGTCCGGTCCGGCGCAAGGAACAGCCGAAGGTTACAATTTAATATTTGCCGCTGAAACTCCTGGAATGATAGCAGGGCTCCCTGAAAAACTTCAAATTCATTATAGGGTTCCTTGAAAAATCCGCGCGGACCCTGTGTTTATCTGACGAAGGTCTGAAGTTCTGTTTTGGTATCGCTGATCAGCAAGAGTCGCATGGAGCCTCCTCAGGATTCCGGCAGATTGAGCAGGAAACGCCATGCCGGCACAACCTCTATCTTCCCTGCATCTACCTTGATTTGGTCCTCTTCATTTCGAGTCACCACTATACCGGACTTCAAACCGTATTCCGCCATTGCCTCGGTCAGAGCCGCGATCTCTCGTTTTCTGGTTTGTGGGTCTGCCATCGATTCGCAGACCTGAACCAGCATGCGTGAGCGGTCTTGTAACTGTGCCAGAAAATCCACCTCCATACCGCCTTTTGTCTTACAGTACCAGATATCGGGGGTGACACGTCGGAGCGCTTTGAACACAAGGTTCTCCAATAAATGCCCGGTGTTGACGAGAATACCTGACGCCACAGAGGTAACCATGGCATGGTCGACGCAATAGATCTTCTTTGGATTGGTTCTGCTGCGAGCCAGGGATGCGTCGAATATCCGCACGGTAAACAGAAAGTAGGCGTCTTCGAACCACTCCAGATATTCCGACACGGCGTACTTGGGGGCTTTGTGGCCGAGTGACTTCAGATAGCCGGTCAGGCTGTTTATAGAGTAGAGCGATGCCGTATTGTCTATCAGCCGGTGCGCGAGGTCCTTTACAGCCTTGGGATGCGGGATATCATGGCGCTCAACCAGGTCACGGAACAGTACGGCGTGAAAGTATTCCTG
>CAYXYO010000242.1:0-14680 GCA_964469365.1 uncultured Desulfobacterales bacterium
TTGGCCGGGTCCATCTGGTAGGAACGCCTGTCACCGAACCGGGGGGCGCATTCAGCCGCGTCCCTGAAGGGTCCGTAAAAGGAAGATGCGTATTTCACAGCATAGGACATGATGGGTATGTTGTCATAATCGTGTTCGTCAAGGGCCTCCCTGATGGCCCCCACCCTGCCGTCCATCATGTCAGAGGGGGCGACCATATCGGCGCCGGCGTCAGCGTGCGACAGCGCTGTTTTCGCAAGGAGTTCAAGGGTGGCGTCATTGTTTACAGAGACATCTTCACCCTTTTTTCCTGTAAGTATGCCGCAATGACCATGTGATGTATATTCGCAGAGGCAGACATCGGTAATAACCAGCAGACCGCTTACCTCGGCCTTGATCCTTGAGACGGCCTTCTGAACAGGGCCATGCCGGTGCCATGCGTGGGAACCTCGTTCATCCTTCTTTTCAGGTATTCCAAAAAGGAGCACTGCCGGCACACCGGCATCGGCAGCCCTCTTCGCCTCATCAACCACCATGTCCACAGACATCTGAAAACAGCCCGGCATGGACTTGACCGGCTCTTTCATGCCCTTGCCGGGCGCTGCGAAAAGCGGATAAACCAGATCGGCGACACCCAGGGAAGTCTCCCTGACCATTGCCCTCATGGTGTTGTTTTTCCTCAATCTTCTTGGACGGTATTCAGGGAATATCATTTCAGATCCATTTCCTTATCTTTTCAGCAAGCTCCTCTGTATCAAGCGGATCACTGATACAGCCGCTGCATCCGGCGTCAATAAACATCTCCCTCTCTTCAGCGCCCACACCTGAACAGATCACCAGCACAGGTATGGCCGCCGTGCGTTTTGACTGTTTAAACAGTACGCTGAAGGAGAGGGCGTCCAGCATGGGAGCCTCTTTTTTTATAATTACAAGGTCAGGCAGAATATCCCTGGCCACATCCAGGCCTTCCTGACCGTTTCCGGCAGAGATAACCTTTATGTTCTCCCTGACTGAAAACCTCTGAACAGCCTCTATGTACTGCTCATCCGTGTCAATGTGAAGGATTATCTTCTCTTTTCTGGCGCTCAACTGTCCAACCCCTGTTCCCTGTAACTTTCCCTTATCATGCTGTTTACAAACCCCTCGGGATTTTCCACAGCGTCAGCATCTATAAAAAAGGTGTCACGGCCGCTGTTTTTCCTGACAACTGAAAGGCCATATTCAAAAATATTGTTCAGACGCTCGCACCTGGCGTAAAGCCCTGTCTCGTCATATCTGCAGGAGTCAAGCAGCCTGTCAACAGCGCCCTCGTCATAAACAATGGTCATGCCATGTTTTCTGTAAAAGGAGTCCTGGTAGGAACGTATCTGTTTTATCCAGAACAGTACCCGTGATGACGCGTCCTCAATTTCAAGGTCTTCCCTTGTACACATCCGGGCAATCAGGGAGATACGAAAATCGTTCAGTTCCATGCCCCTCTTTTCCCAAACGGAAGGAAGCTCAACGGCAAGACGTTCCGCCAGCCTCTCCTCATCCTGCCGCAGCACGGTTTCATACCTTGTAATGAATTCGGCACGATATGGATTGGCAACAAACTTTTCAAGCTCCCCCTCGCAATCCCGGACCATCTCTTCCGTCAGGACAAAATGTTCAACATCAAGAGACGGAAGTTTTTTCTCAAAGGGCAGCAGAACCCTTTCCAGAACGCTTACAAGGGCCCTGGCCCCTGTCTGCTCCCTGAAGGCGTGACTCGCCAAAAGTCTGAGGGCGCTGTCTTCAAAACGTATGTCAATACCGTAGGCCCTGAAATCCTGTTTTTTGCTGGTTATCACCACGCTTTCAGGATTTCTGAGGATCTCGTACAGGTCATCCTCTGACAAGGGATCAAGCACCGCGGTTACAGGCAACCTGCCCACAAACTCGTTTTCAAAACCGAATTCCACAAGATCCTGGGGGGTGATATCCCGGAGCCAGTCGTGTTCATCTGTTGTGCTGACATCAGCGCCAAATCCCATGCCGTTACGGCTTTGACGTTTTCTGATTATTTCAGCAAGCCCTGAAAAGGCCCCGCTAACAATAAAAAGTATGTTTTTTGTATTGATGGAATCCGCTTCACGCTTTCCTGTCTTCCTGTAACGCTCTATGGCCTCTATCTGGGAGATAGGATCATGGGCGGGTTTTATCTCAACATCGGTCTCCTCAAGGAGCTTCAGCAATGCCCTCTGCACCCCGGCGCGGGAAACATCAGGTCCGTGTATGCCGCGGGTGGATGCTATCTTGTCTATCTCATCAATATATACAATTCCGCATGACGCCTTTTCAATGTCGCCGCCGGCCTTTTTGACAAGGTCCCTCACAAGATCTTCCACATCGCCGCCGACATAGCCTGTTTCACTGAATTTTGTGGCGTCCCCCTTTACAAAGGGAACCCCGAGCCTTGAAGCCACAAGTTTGACAAGGTAGGTCTTGCCCACGCCGGTCGGCCCGACAAGAATGACGTTATTTTTTATGTTTCCCACGGGCTGCGCGGAGCTTTTTTTATTTTTCAGATAGGCTATCCGTCTGAAATGGGTGCAAATTTTGGTTGCGAGGACCGCCTTGGCCCTATCCTGCCTCACCACAAAGCGGTCAAGCCACTGCTCCAGCTCCTCAGGCTTCATGTCAAATTCAATGGAGCTGCCTTTACCCTCTCTTTTCTCCTGACCGGACTCGCCATCGGCATCGAGGCGGCCTGGAACAACCATCTGGGAAACCACCCGCACCCTGCCGCCATACTTCCTGGCAAGATATTCGCCCACTTCTTTTTCGAGTTCTTTCTGTGAAGGAAAGTGGTTGACATTCCCGGCAACGTCCCGGCCCTTGCCATCCTGTTTTTTGCCTGTATCATCAGCTGCGGGAAACCCGTTATCATCATCAAAACTGTTCATGGAAAGACATTTTACCAGATAAACAGACCAAGCTCAAGAAATGTTCTTGCATGAAAAACAGTATAAAAAATCAGGGACATTACAACAGCCCTTGACATGACACATCTTACTGTTTTTCTTTTGCAACCTTTCTGATCATGGCAACAAGTTCATCCCTGTTGAAAGGCTTGGACAAAAAGGGAACCTCAAGGTCGCTGATTTCATCAATATGGGCCTTCTGATCAAGGTAACCGCTTACAAGTATAACCGGAATTTCAGGGGCATTCGCCTTCATGTATTCAACCAGGGAAATGCCGCTGCCGTCAGGCAGGACAACGTCGCTCACCACCAGATCCACACTGTATTCGAGCCCCTCAAGAAGGGTCAGTGCCTCATTGTAACTTGTCGCGGCAACAACCTGAAAACCCATGGAATTCAACATCTCCCTTGTAATTTCCAGTACCATGAGATCATCCTCAACAACAAAGGCCCTGCATCCTGCTTTCAACTCTCCACGCATAGGCTCATCGTCAATATCGTCTTCATCGCCGCCGCCGGTTTCAGACAGATATTCAGGGAGGTATATCTTGAAGACCGTCCCCTTGCCGACTTCGCTATAACAGTTCACCCATCCGTCGTGCTGTTCGATAATCCCGTATACAAGGGCAAGGCCCAGGCCAGACCCTTTACCCTCTTCCTTGGTGGTGAAAAAGGGTTCAAAGATGCGCTGCATATCATCCTCTTTTATGCCTGACCCCGTATCAGCAACCGATATCATGACAAATTTTCCTGACCTGCCATACTCATACATCTCTTCCTCGCCAGACATAATCTCCTGTCTGCTTACTGTAAGCATCACAGTGCCGGTCATATCATCCATTGCGTCCCTGGCATTTATCACAAGGTTCATTATAACCTGGGAAAGCATGCCTGAATCTGCATTGACAAGGGGATTCTTATCCAAAAATACCGTTTCAAGCCGTATATTTTCCCCTATCACTCTGGCCAGCATCTTTTTCTGATCCCTGACAAGCTTATTGACATCAACAAGACTTTTTTCCGCAACCTGTTTCCTGCTGAATGTCAGGAGTTGATGGGTAAGGGCCGATGCGCGTTTTGCCGCGTCCTTTATGGTGTCGGCGTATTGCAGAACGGATTCATTGCCCTTTACCTCCAGCGCTATCAACTCGCAGTACCCTGTAACTACAGTAAGAAGGTTGTTGAAATCATGGGCCACGCCGCCTGCGAGCGTACCCACGGCCTCCATCTTCTGGGCGTGTATGAGCTGGCGTCTCAGTTCATCAGCCCGTTTTTCAGCCAGTTTCCTGTTGGAAACATCACGAAGACACATCACCATCCCGGAGACATCTCCATCATCCTGCCTTATGGGAGCGGTCATATACTCCACATAAACCGGTTCACCGTCCCTGCTTACAAACAGATCCTCCATGATAACATGCCAGTTACCCCACTTTCCTACCTGACAGAATGGACAATCCCTGGTATACAACTGACTGCGCCCCTTCCGCATGTAGTGAACAATTGAATGGAAATCATGTCCCGCAAGTTCATCCTCTGTAAAACCAAGTATGCGGCATGCAGACGGGTTGGCAAACCGGACCTCCCCATCTCTGTCAAGCTCAATTATTCCCTCTGCCGCGTTATCCAGCACAAGCTTCATACGATGATGCAGCTCCGCCATATTTTCAATGGCCTCCATACGTTTGGTGTCAGCCTCAATATACTGTTCAGCAAGCCTGTTGATATCATCAGCAAGCTCCTTTAGCTCAACCGGTACTTTCCATGCGAGTTTCAACGAACCGTCTGCATTTTTACTGACCAGTATATTCCTGAGCATCATAACAAGCTCACGCCTGTATCTGTCCGCGATGGCGGAGAGAACCAGCCCCACTGTAAAAACAGCAAGCACAAGGAAAAGCGCCACTATGGCTGTCCTCATGGCAAACACCTTTTGCATGGTGGATATGGCCCCAAGGTCAACATCACGCCCCACCCATACACTATGCTCCAGCCGGTTATTATTAATGACAGGAATCCATGCTGACCTGCGTCCACGTCTGTCAGTAACAATACCTGGCATCTTTTTTTCAATCAGATTGCGCAATCCCGGAAAGACCTCAAAGGCATCTCTTTCAGAACCGGTTGCCCCAGAAGGACAGAACTGGCCTTCATACATAAATTTTCCGGTTCCTGTAATCAGATAATCATACTTGAACTTGCCAAGTATGGTGCTTACATCAGTGGATATTGCCGCAAAACCGGCTATCTGGTCAGACGTATTGTAAACCGGGCTGGCAGTAATAAATTCAGGATGGTGACAAAACTGCTTGCCTTCCAAGGACACCTGGTCTTTCAAAAGGATTATATTTTTTCCAGGGGCGACAAAGTCAACATACTTCATCTCTTCTGCAAAACCTGTATTAACTCTCTTCCCTGTCCCTGCACTTATAAACACGCCTGTACTGTCACGTACAAACTTAAGCAGTTCAGTTCCATCAAGGCCGTACAGGACAATGTCGACAACGTCTTTCTGGTCTAAAAACCATCCGTTTATCAGTGAAAGCAGCCTGGAAACAACAGGATGTTTGCTGTTATCACTCTCAGAAGCGCCTTCTGTCATATCACGCAATCCAGGCACGTCAGCAAGGAGGTCAACCGACTCGTTACGTCTTTCGATCTTTCGGCTTATTTCCCCATAAGACTCCCTGAGCAGCAGCAAGGCTTCTCTCTCAATGCTGGATTCCATATAATCAAGCACACTTGGAAGGTTAACAACAATTGCGGCGGCAAGAGGCAGTATGCCTACTGCCATAAAGGTAAGGACAATCATGGTCCGAAAGGATATTTTTCCATATTCATTATGGAAAAATGCAGCAGATATATTAAGCATACGATACAATAAAAATTCCTGTTTGTTACCCGCAAACATTATTGGGGGCCATTAACTATCCATGAGGTTCCGTGCCATTGCCATCATCATGGATATATTTTAACTATTATCGTCCAAATAATGTATTATGTTAAATGAAACTTCCTGAAACCTCTTCAACCCGGCATATTCATGAGGAAAAATAATGAAAGACAAAAAGCGTGCGGAGTTCCTTCCCTTTTCCAGACCGTCCATAAGAAGGCAGGAAATCGATGAGGTGGTTGCAAGCCTTGAAAACGGCTGGATCACAACCGGCCCAAAGGTTCAGAGGCTTGAAGACATGTTTTCAGAGTGGAGCGGGGGGCAGGAAGCGGTGGCTGTAAATTCGGCTACTGCCGGTCTGCACCTTGCGCTGGCCACACTGGATATCAAACCCGGAGACGAGGTTATCACCACGCCCCTTACCTGGCCATCTACTGTAAACAATATTGAGATATGCGGTGGACGAACCGTGTTTGCCGATGTGGACAGGCACACATTCCAGATAAGGCCTGAAGAGATAGCCAAAAAAATCACTTCCCGCACCAGGGCGGTTATCCCGGTCCATTTCGCAGGCGCTCCATGCGACCTTGACGCAATAGGCGAAATATGCGACAGGCACGCCCTTTCACTCATTGAAGACGCCGCTCATGCTGTGGGAACGCGCTACAAGGGAAAGCTGGTTGGCGAGGGGAGCTGGATTGCTGTCTTCAGTTTTCATCCCATAAAGAACATAACAACAGGCGAAGGGGGTATGATTCTCTGTAACGACCCGGAGCGCGCCGCAAGGATGAGAAGGCTCAGGTTTCACGGCATATCACGGGACGCATGGAAACGCTACTCCAGGGGAGGGGTGCCACAGTACGAGGTTGACGAACCCGGCTTCAAATACAATATGCTTGACATACAGGCAGCCATTGGCATACATCAGTTCAAAAGCCTTGATGAATTCAACTCCCGGAGGGCCGAACTTGCCGCCCTGTACAACAGCCTTCTTGAAGGGCTGCCGGAGATAATGCCGCTGCGGAAGGTATCCTGGCCGCATCTGCACGCCTGGCATCTCTATGTCGTAAGGCTTGACATCAACGCCGTAAGAGTCTCCCGTGACCGCTTTATTGCCGAACTCCAGGAAGAAAACATAGGCACAGGCCTGCATTTTCCGGCTGTTCATCTGCAAAAATACTACAGGGAAAAGTACGGTTTCAGAAAAGGGGATTTCCCTGATGCCGAGTGGAACAGCGACCGTCTGTTCTCCCTGCCGCTCTATCCACTTATGCAGGAAAGTGACGTGCATGACGTGGTGGCGGCCCTTGCACGTCTCCTGAAAAGATTCAAAAGGTGAAAAATGAAACCTGTTGCAATCAAAATAGATGTTGACACCCATGACGGCATGAGGGACGGGGTGCCTCTCCTGCTCTCATCCCTTGAAAAATTCGGCATACGCGCCACCTTCTGCCTCTCATACGGTCCTGACAACGCTGGCAAGGCCATTTTCAGGGCCTTCAGGGAACCCGCATTTCTTCTCAAGATGTTCAGGACAGGGGCGCCCTCGCTCTACGGCCTGCGCACAATACTCTCAGGGACCCTCCTTCCGGCCCGACCCGTTGCCACGGCATTTCCTGACACGGTCAGGCAGATAAAGGCACTGGGCCATGAGGTGATAGTGCATGCCTGGAACCACAGAAGGTGGCAGGACAGGCTACACAGGATGAACCGTTTTGAAATAGAGGCGGAATACAGCCATGCGTTCAGGGCGCATGAAAAAATCATTGGAGAAAGGCCCCATGCAGTCGCATCGCCGGGTTGGCAGGCAACAGGACTCAGTCTGGCGGTGGAAGACTCCCTGAACCTGCTGTACGCAAGTGACATGAGGGAGGGAAGACCGTGCTTTCCCAAGTCGGACGGCAGGGTTTTCCGGACCCTGCAGATACCGGGCACAGGCCCCTGCATTGAGGAACTGCTGACTGTGGGCATAAAAGATGAAACAGAGATAATCAGGCATCTGCTCAAGCCCCTTGAGAGAGCCGAACAGCCTGTGCTGACCCTCCATGCCGAGGTGGAAGGCGGGCCATACAGGCACATAATGGAAAAAATGATGCCTCAAATAATTTCAAGGCATGGCAAATGCATCACCCTCAGGGAGGCTGCGGAAAAAATTCTCAGGCATCCAGACAGGGTGCCGACACTGGAACTGTGCCGGAGAAACCTCCCCGGCAGGGCAGGCACAGTGGCATCTGTCAGGTAATGGTTCCCCGGAAGCACATTGCCGACTCATGGCAACAGTTCCCTTACCGGTTCCGAACAGGTTCAGACACAACAAGGAGGATAACAGGATGAAACGGTTTAATATCATATCGGCAATAAGTTTTTTATCTCTTTTCGTTCCCTCCGCGGTCTTTCCGGGAATCTCCAACCCTGATATCTACCTGCCGCAAACAGGTCTGGAGGCATGCAGGGACGAGAACATGAACGAAATATGCTGCGGCGGCACCGGGCAGGACGCGGATATCCGGGCAGGAAAAGTCATCCCTGCGCCGCGTTTTAACGATTATGGAGACGGTACGGTCAGGGATAACCTGACCGGACTGGTCTGGCTGAAGGACGCCAACTGCATCAAAACGCGATATTCCGCCTTTGATACCGACGATACCCATGGTGACGGCATGGTCACCTGGCAACATGCCCTTGACTTTGTGGCAGGCATAAACGCCGGTCTCTATCCCGACTGCGGCGCGGGACACACGGACTGGAGGATGCCCAACATCCGGGAGCTCGCCAGCCTGGTCGATGTCAGGTTCATGTCGCCGTCCCTGGCAAACGGCGACGGATCCGGCCAGTGGCTGACAGGCGATCCCTTCACCGGCCTCCCGCTTGATCAGATCCGGCAGGGCTACTGGTCATCGACTCCTGTGTCTGACGATACGCTTGACAGGGTTTTGACCGTTGAATTCTCCCTGGGCGGCAGCGCATCATTTCCGCATGACACATCACATTTTCTCTGGCCCGTCAGGGGTGAAGGCAGCAACACATCCACTGTCGAACTTCCGGCTACCGGAATGACCACATCCTTTTATAGCGGAGACGACGGAGACCTGCAAAAGGGCGTATCATTACCCAGACCGCGTTTTGACGGGGATGGAAACGGCAACATTACCGACAAGCTGACAGAGCTGATCTGGCTGAAGGATGCCAACTGCATCAAAACCCACTATCCTGAATTCGACAGAGACGGCACCCCAGGCGACGGCATGGTCACCTGGCAACATGCCCTTGATTTCGTGGCAGGCATAAACGCCGGTCTCTATCCCGACTGCGGCGCGGGACACACGGACTGGAGGTTGCCGAACCTGTGGGAACTGTTGAGCCTTGTCAATTTCAATTACAGGCTGCCGGCCCTGTCAAATGCCTATGGACATGCCCACTGGTCGGAAAACAACGCCTTTGCACATGTAGACAATCGTCCCTACTGGACATCGACTCCCGGGGCATGGCCCGTGGAGGCAAGCGCATGGAGCATAAATATGGCTTCAGGCGATTTTTCCCAGGATCATGTTGACTATACATCCAATGTCTGGCCGGTCAGGGGTGGAATAACCGGTTCCTCGCACGACCTGACAGTGACTCTCCGGGGAAACGGACGCGGCACGGTAATAAGCAGCCCGGACGGTATTGACTGTGGCGCTGACTGCTGTTCCGCCTACAGGCGGGGAAGATACGTCAGGCTCACCGCGACACCTGAAAAAGGCTCAGTCTTTCAGGGTTGGGAAGGCGACGCTGAATGTTCCAACGGAAGGTTTACCATGAACTCGGACAAAAACTGCACGGCAAGATTCAGGAAGATATTTCCATGGCCTGCCATAATACCTGTCATAACAATGGACAGAGGCGGAGGGCACCCCTGAAAGCACTCTTTTTCAGCAAACAGAAACATGCCCGGGTTGCCTGCCATTTTCTTCAACTGACGTAACAGCCTGCAAAACACAGGAAAGAGGCAACTGTTCAGATGGCAGATTCAACCTGAATCTATCCCCCATGCTTTCTAATCATACCCTGCCTTTCATGCTTCCTGACAAAAAGCAGGGGACAAACAGGGGGCTACGCCAAAGTCATCCTGGCATCCACAACAACAGGTTCACTGCCCTCGCCCCCCACTATCAGGGGATTTATGTCAAGCTCCATGATATCCGGGAAATCGGTTGCGAGCTGGCTGATACGCTGGAGGCATCCGGCTATGGCATGGAGATCAACGGCCTTTGTTCCCCGTTTACCCTGAAGCAGCTCGTATGACCTGGTGGATTTCAGCATCTGGACAGCCTCGTTTTCAGTAATTGGAGCAAGATAAAAGGTTACATCCTTCATAACCTCAACAAATATGCCACCAAGACCGAACATCAGCATCGGACCGAATCCGGCCTCCCTGTGCATGCCTATTATCACCTCAAGCCCCCTTTCAGCCATCTTCTCCACAAAAACGCCCTCTATATTGGCAGAAGGATGACTCTGTCTGACGCGAAGCATCATGAGATCAAAGGCGTCTTCCACCCCTGATGAATCAAATATGTTAAGTTTTACACCGCCAAGATCTGTTTTGTGAATAATGTCAGAAGAGACTATCTTCAAGGCGACAGGGTAGCCTATACGCGCAGCAATCTCCACCGCCTCGGAAGCCGATGCCGCAAGCCCTCCGGGCAGGGTTGTGAAGCCGTATGCGTCAAGTATCTTTTTTGCCTTGATATCACCAAGAAACAGACGGCCGGTATTCCTGTGTCTTCCCACAATGCGCGCCACCTTTCTCCGGTTGACCCTGAATCTGGTGACAAGACGCGGGGGTCTGTGTTTCCACTGATAATATTCATACATGGCCTTTATGACAGCCACGGCCCGTTCAGGAGACGGATAGTCAGGAATGGAACATGGGAAAGACTCATGGGATACAGGCAGACTTTGGCCCATCCATGAGATGACCACGGTCTTGGAGTAACTGTCTGCCGCCGAGGAGACAGCCCTGACTATCTCATCAGGATGGAACATGCTGCCTGACGACAGGACCAGGAGCACCGCGTCCACTCCATCATCTTCCATGCCCGCCCTTAGAGCGGCAACATACATATCAGGATGGGCGTCATCAGCTACAAGCACAGGACTTTTCCCCTGCGCGTAACCTGCGGCCAGTTCCCGCAAGGCCGGGAGCGAGGCATTTCCCATGTCGGCCACTTCAAGTCCTGCCTTTTCAACCGCGTCGGCCGCTACAGTGCCCGGACCGCCTGCTGACGCCACTATCATAATCCGGCCGCCCTCTGGAAGCGGCTGGGAGAAAAAGGCCGCGGCATAGTCAAACAGTTCGTCAAAGCTGTCCGCCCTTATAACTCCTGACCGTTTGAACGCGGCGCAATATGCGCTTTCCTCCCCTGCCAGCACACCGGTATGGGACGAGGCAACCCTTCTGCCTGCCTTTGTAGTTCCTGCCCGCATTACAATAACAGGTTTTTCCGCGGTAACCGTCTCGGCGTTTTTGACAAAATCATCTCCTGACGATATGTTCTCAACATATCCCAGAATCACCTTTGTCGCGCTGTCAGCTCCATACCACCTTATCATGTCGGTTTCGTCCAGGTCGGCTTTGTTTCCGATGTTTGCCACACAGGCCACTCCAAGACGCCTTGATGATGCCATGTCGAGCATGGCTGAACATATGGCGCCTGACTGGGAAAATATGGAAACGCCGCCAGGCCCGGGCATGTCAGACGTAATTGAGGCGTTCATGGAAATCCCTGTATTGATAATACCCATGGAGTTTGGCCCCATCAGCCGCGCCCCTGCCCCATGACATATGTCAACCAGTTCCTTTTCCAGCTCTGCGCCACGGCCGCCGGTCTCCCTGAATCCCCTGGTTATCACAAGCACCGCCCCTGTTCCGGCCCCTGTGGCATCCCTGGCCGCGTCGAGCACACTCTCCCTGGGAGATGCTATAACAACAAGGTCAACGGCCTCGCCATAGTCATTCAGATCCCTGTAACAGTCCAGGCCCTGAATCTTCCCGCACTCCGCTGTCAACGGAACCACATCTCCCCTGAAACCGCCCCTTTTCAGATTGGCTATTATCCTGTATCCAATGTTGGCAGGGTCATCTGCGACACCTGCCACGGCTATGCTTTCAGGCGTAAAAAAATTGTCCGGCATGGATGGTCTCCCTGTCTGACCGGGACAGAAACCTCTTCACGTTCTCACATGAGAGAATATCTGAAACACCGGCGAGCCAATTTGCAGGTTCAAAAGAAAAAACCTGTTGATTTTTTTGTAAATATAATATATTTTCAGCAAAGATTGCAGCTTTCCCCATATATTTCGGGATATCTTTCACCACCACGATTATTCTACATGAAAATGGAGCGCAGACAATGAAAAGAGATGGCATTGCCCCAAAATATCTTTTTGTCACATTGTTTTTTACACTATTTGCGGTTTCCGGATGTTCATCGGTATCTGTTTTTACCGATTACGACCATGCCGTGGATTTCACAAAATATAAAAAGTACTGCTGGTGTTACCAGAGCGTAATTCCCGGGGACCGGCTGGCACAACTGCCCCTGGTGAAAAAACGGGTAATGAACGCCGTTGACATGGTCATGAAAAGCAAGGGCTATGTCATGACAAAAAATGACAACGCTGATTTTTACATATCAGTGCACGCAGGCACCAGGGACAAGACACGTATAAGAAGCACTCCCATGTTCTATGATCCCTACTGGGGACCTGTGGGCGGAAGGGTTTCTGTTGACGACTACACGGAAGGCACCCTTTACATAGACATCATTGATGCAGCCACAAGACACATGTCATGGAGAGGCGTTGGAAAGGACATTATAAAAGAATATGACAACGGTGACCAGATGCAGATAACCATAAACAAGATGGTAGCGGAAATACTCAAAAAATTCCCTCCTGGAAACAGAAAATAAACCACTTCAAGGGCTTGTCCGTTCCTGTTTCTGACCTCCTCATACAGTCATAAGCGACCTCCATGGACAAGCCCTTTTTATTTCCAAGAAACCACTGTACCCGTGCTGGGCCAGGCTCATTTTCCACGGCAAATCTGCCACCCATTCCACGCGAAAGCTGCCACCTGTTCCATGGGAAGTCTGCCACCCTGCAGCAGGAGTTAGCGACGCTGGATAATCCTGGCAATTTTTCTTTTCCACCAATTACGGAGGAAAAAGAAAATGCCGGCAACGATGCAAGGATGCAGGCAAAATCATTTTGGAGCCATTGACAAGTCTGCCTTACGGCCCTTGCCGCAGGAGCCATATGAGTTTGCCGAATGGAAAAGGCCAGAGTTCATGTTGATTATCACTTAGCTGATGCAATTCTTGACAGGCTTGCTCACAACGCTCACAGAATAACACTGAAAGAAGAATCCATGAGAAAAGAAAAAATGTCGTTGACAACAAAAGAGGCTACAGGACAAGTGTAAAACACCAGCGTCACTACGCTCCGACGGATGGCAGTTTTCCCGTGGAATTAAGCACAAACAAGGTATCCTGAAATTATACTTGCAAAACAGTAAAAACAGGTGCATAACATATTAATTTATGATTAGATAAAGGTTAATTTTTTGCTTAATGTATTTTATTAGGCAATATCTACTCCTATTAAAAAGTTAAGGATAGATACATGTTACTGTCTTCATATAATCCCTTCCGATTCATTGTGTCCTGGATATCTGTCCTGTTGCTCATCATGGCCAGTTCCGGTTGTAATGTTCATCCTGAAAAACAGGTTGATGTTTCAATGTATCAATACCGTGACACAAAGGACATTGTAAAATTTACTTATGAAGCTGCCTTACGTCTTGAACGGGATGGCATGAAGGGAGTTGAATACCTCAGGAAACATAGAGCAAATTTCAATAAAGCCAACTATTATCTCTATGTTTTTTCAATGGATGGCACAAACCTTTTTCATGCTGGGATGAAAGAACTTGAAGGAAAAAACCTCTCTGATATGAGAGACAAAAATGGCAAGCCCATTATGCATCTTATACTCACGGCCCTGGAAGACAAAGCCAATCCTCATGCATGGGTACATTATTCATGGTGGGAACCTGGGAAATTTTATCCGGTGCCAAAATCTTCGTGTCACTTCAAGGTACGGACACCTGAAGGCAAGGCGTTGTTTGTGGGGGCTGGAATGAGTTATCCACATGAGGAACAGGAATTTATCAGAATCGCTGTAGATAGTGCTGTGGACTTAATAAATCGTAAGGGCAAAAATGCCTTTACAGATATATCGAGCAACATTTCACAGTATAATTTCAGAGAAATTCGCGTATTCGTATTCCAAAAAAACGGCAAAATAATTGTCTCACCGGTAGCAGACAGTGACTTTTCACAGATAAAATTGCTGGAATGTACGGATGAAACAGGTCACAAACCGTTTGCCAAGGCAGTTCAAGCCCTTGAAGACAATGACCATGCCTGGCAAATTTTTATGGCAAAACAGCGGGATAAACGAATGCTTCTCAAAAAGGTTCTGTACTTGCGCAAGACATCGTCCGACGGCAAAGTGGTCTATGTTGGAGCGATAACAGATCTTCCTCATCCACCCTAAGTTAGGCCCATACTTCAATATAATATGAGGTTATCATGACAGATTCCAAGGGATTTGAGTGTTCGGTAAATGAAGTGCCTTCGCCGGGCCACCTCCTGATTTCAGCGATACAGCATGTCCTGCTGATGTTCATATCGCTAAGTCTGCCTGTAATCTCTTGCAGTCAGATGAACAGCTCAGTTGAATTTACCGCTTCCTTTATCGCATTTTCAATGCTGGCAGCCGGACTGGGCTCCATTGTCCAGTCATTGGGCCTTCC
>CAYXYO010000243.1:0-2722 GCA_964469365.1 uncultured Desulfobacterales bacterium
CGGAAACGAACGGCCAGAAGATATGACAAAAAAACTCCAGGCCTATGAAAAGGTAAGAGAGCTTGCCGCAAGGTTTGAAAAACTGCACGGTTCCATCACATGCGGCGACTTGCTTGCCAAATACTGCGGCAACCCATCAGACATAGAACAACGAAGACACCACTCCATAATATGCGGCAGACTTGTCAGGGACGCGGCTGAAATCCTTGAAGAGATACTCGGTGACAAGCAGGATTGACATCCCAACAACAACCATCCACCTTTAATGCCACACCGAAAATCCTGACAGGGCCAACCCCGGCATACGGCACGGGCATCAATATTGCTTTTTGAAAAACAGAAAGCGCGACAACCATTACGCGACCCTTCAACATGGCACCAACATGTCATGAAGTCTTAACAGATAACATAGCACAACAAGAGGAGATATTTACAAAATGTCAGAATCGACAAAACAAGCTGCAAGACATGCCCTTCTTCTAACATGCTGTGTGCTGCTCTCAATCTTTTTTAATGTTTCATCAGCATCGTGCAAGGATGAAAAAATTATTTTCCTGCACCATTCAACAGGCGGAGTCATATACAACGACGGGGATGTGCCCGAGTGGTTTGACGACTACAACAGTTCCCACGGCACAAATTACCAGATAAATGAGCGGGCCTATCCCACCGGCTCATATCCATGGCGGAATTATCCATATGATTACTGGAACCTCTGGGTTAACGGGGCGTGCAGCGCAACCGAGGCCAGCACCCACTGCCTTGACCAGCTCACAGCCGATTATGATGTAATCATATTCAAAAACTGTTATCCTGTAAGCGATGTCCTGGAGGACACCGGCACTCCTGACATCACCAGCCAGCGCAAATCCCTTGAGAATTACAAGCTCCAGTATGGGGCTGTAAGGGACAAGTTGCAGCAGTACCCTGACAACCTGTTTATTTTCTGGACCGGCGCTCCGCGTCACAGGCTCGCCACAGACGCTGCCAAGGCAGCAAGGGCAAGGGAATTTGCCAACTGGGTAAAGGGGGATATGCTAGCGGGCGGCAGCTACCCGAACATACGTGTCTTTGACTATTTTGACCTTACAGCCGGCTCTGACAACTTCCTGCGCTATGAATACGAAAGAAGCCATACAGGCTCTGACAGCCATCCCAACACCCAGGCGGCCCAGGACGTGGGGCCTGTTTTTTCACAGTTCATCATAGACAGCGCACAGGATTTTTTTGACTCAGGCAATGGCACTGGTGGCACCGGCAGCCAAGGAAACAGCACAACCACAATCATCCCGTCCTTAATCATGCTGCTCCAGTAATGAAACGCCGCGCCTGTTATCTGTTCATTATCTGCTGCCTTTTCACATGCAAGGCGCTGGCTGCCCAGGTAAACAGGCCGGTATTGCGGCACCACATAAAATGGACAGGCACTTCATGGTTTGCCTCTTCCATTGTTCACAGGCTCGGCACAAACAGCCTGAAAATAATCGGGACATTTTACGACATCATCGTATGGGACAGCCAGGGCAATGAACTTGCCAGGGTGCCTCACGGTTCCTCCCTCCCTCTGCAGGGACGCATATACGCACCTGCGATATGCGCTGACCTCGATAATGACGGGACATATGAGATAGTAGCCGGCAGCGGAAGCAACGTGGCAGCCTACGAATGGAAAAACAACGCCCTGACCCTTAAAAACGGCTGGCCCGCATCCACCTGTTCTGCCGGAGAGTGCCCTGAAGTGAGGGGGCTTGCAGGCGGAGACCTTGACAATAACGGACGTATCGAGATAGTGGCAACCACGACCCAGACCCGTCCTGACGGCGCGCAAGTGTTTGTATTCAACCCTGACGGGACATTGTACCAGCCTCCGGGCCTGTCATTTCACGCCTGGCCAAGATACAATACAGCCACAGGACCCGGGAATGACGCTGACGCCAATGGCCCGGGCAACCACGGATATGGATGTTACGGACTGAATGTGGGTATAGGCAATCTTGACGACGACCCTGAAAAGGAAATTGTTGTAACCTTTGACAACCATCAAATAAATGTATTCCAGCATACAGGCGTAAGCATGCTCGCATCTCCCTGGTTCACCAACAGAAGCAGTGAATATTCAGGCAACCGCCTCAACTGGGGACAGTTCATACGCTGGTTTGACCCTGACGTGGAACGTGATCACTATCACCTGCATACAGGAGAATGGCCAAACCCTGAAAATAAAAAATGGATGCAGTGGACCGCTTCCCCGCCCTCTGTGGCAGACCTGAACATGGACGGCAAAAATGAAGTTGTATGTGTCTCCAATGTGGAAAAGGATATTCCCTATGATACAAAACATCACTCCATCATGGCGCTTCAGGGCAGCTATGGCGATGGAAACGGCTCTGCCATGCGCCTTCCAGGCTGGGAGCATCTGCCATCTTCAGAATATCCCCTTGACCGGGGCAGCCGCACATGGTATCCGCCTCGCAACCCGCCAGCCCCCACCATTGTCAATATCAGCGGTGACAGAAAACCTGAAATACTTTATGCGGCGCATGACGGATTCATCTACTGTGTCAGTGCGACAGCCGGACAGATATGGAAAAAGGATATCCGTCACGGACGAGATATAATGTACGCTTCTGAAATTGTCGTTGCCGACCTGAACAGGGACAATGTGCCTGAACTCATTCTGACAACCTACGGAGACCCTGACAACATAACCCATGACCTTCCA
>CAYXYO010000244.1:0-4418 GCA_964469365.1 uncultured Desulfobacterales bacterium
GTAAAGTGCTCCGGGGGTATGCGTATTCAAATTATCCATCACCAACGTTATCCTCTTGGCTTCTTGGTACTTGCCAGCAATCTCTTCAAGAAATTCAGCCCAGTCTTTTTTGTTTTTCTCTCCGTTATTTTCACCATAAGGTGTCTCACTTATATTGACACAGAGGGTCTGTTAGTTCCATTTTGCAAAAAATTGTCAAAAAAATGCCAGAATCCAGGTTCAGGAAAAGCTTTTGCATGAATTACTACAAATTTTATACCGTTATCATTAAAAGCATCATAATCTGCAATAGCCTTTATTTTTCCAGCGTCTTTACTGGTAACTACTACATACTGACACGCCTTTTCCCGTGCGGTCTGGCAGATGGATGCGATATCATTGGGAGTGTATCTGTGATGATCCCTGAAGAAAATAGCCTCTTTAACCTCCAGGCCAGCGTTTCGGATACCTGAAAGCAGACTTTCAGGTTCTCCAATGGCGGCAACAACCAGGAGACGGTGTTCCCTGATTCTCCCTGTTCGCACAGGATTTCCGTAAAGGTCAGTAAACCCGCTGAACTCATTTCTGCTGGAATATACAGGCACGCCACAGGAGATGCCGGAAAGTCTTTTACGGGTCTTTTCAAGACCTGCCCTATCCGTCAGTTCACTACGTGTAATCATCAGGGCCGATGCCCTTGCGGCAAGGGCTGAGACAGGTTCCCTCAACTCACCTCCAGGGAAAATACGTTGCTTCCACACAGGTGAAGTGACAGGCATAAGCACCAGATCAAAATCACGCTCAAGGGAGATGTGCTGAAAACCGTCATCAAGGATAACCGTATCAGCCCCGAACTCCCTGACAGCATGCATGCCTCCGGAATATCTGTCTGACCCTGCCATGACAGGCACGCCGTCAAGATATTCACCCATCATGCAAGGTTCATCCCCGGCAACATCAGGCTTTACAAGCATCTTTTCACCATCTGAAACAACAAGAGGCCCCTTCCCTGCCCTGCCTCCATATCCCCTGGTTACAACCGCGGGCCTGTATCCCTTGCGCAGCAGGTATTTTGCGCATGCAATTACATGGGGAGTCTTGCCGGTTCCGCCCATGGAGAGGTTGCCTATGCTGATAACCATGCATGGAAGTCTGTCTTTTCTTTTTATGCCCGCGTCATAGAGCCACTGCCTGCCTTTCATAACAACCCCGTAGGGGAATGAAAAAAGTCGTCCGGGGATAAAGGCAAGGTCTGCGATTTTGCCTGAAGCGAACGGCGTCACCGGATCTCTCCTGCCGCTACAGAGGCAAGGGCATCTTCAATCATGCCAAGATAAAAATCAGTCGCCCCCCTGTTCCTTGCCACAAGTTCCGCCGCGTTTTTCCCCACCGCACTTCTCTTACTATCATCGGAAAGCATGTTGACAGCAACCTCAACAAATTCCTCCATGTTGGCGACCCTTGTTCCCCCATTACTTTCTTCCAGGGCGCAAGCCACGTCACGACAGCTTTCAACAAAGGGGCCAAACAGCACGGGAACCCCACAGGCAGCAGGTTCCAGAAGATTATGTCCGCCAACAGGAACAAGGGAGCCGCCAACAAAGGCAAGGTCAGCGGCAGCGTAGCATGACGCGAGTTCTCCCAAAGTGTCAATTATAACAACATCACAGGAAGTCTGAGATGGATTATTCATGCCAGATATATGAGTTACTGGAACCGCTTTTACACCGTGTTTTTCAGCCAGTTCATGGACCTCCCCTCCCCTTTCAGGGTGTCTTGGGGCAAGCACAAGCCTGGTGGTCTGCCTTGTCCGCGCCCTGATTCGCAAAAAGGCGGCAAGTATTATCTCTTCTTCCCCCTGATGTGTGCTTCCGGCAACAATAACAAGGTCATCACAGGAAAAACCGAACCTCTTCCTGACGATTCCATTCATCTCCTTGAGGTCGTCACTGACAGGGATGTCAAACTTCAGGTTGCCTGCCTCAACAACCTGTTTTTCATCACAAAATGACATGAACCTTGCAGCGTCATCCCCGGACTGGGCAGCGATGCGGTCAAAGGGGCCATAGAGCAGCCTGGAAATACCCTTGTGTTTGACAAGCATACCGGCTGCCCTTGCCGATACTGCCGCGTTTACAAACAGCATCCGCGTCCCCGCCGCATAAAGGCTCCACAACCAGTTTGGCCACACATCTGTTTCCACAAGTATAAAGCAGTCAGGCCTCAGGGCGTTTCTTGTGGCAACACACAGGGGATAGATGTCGTAGGGCGGAAAGGTAATGAGCTCTACCCGTTCACCTGCCCGTTTTTCAAGATACCTGTAACCGCTTTCAGTGCCTGCTGAGCAGATTATTCTGGCATCAGGCCATCTGTCGCGTACGGCATTTACAAGGGGCATCGCCGCGTTTACCTCGCCAAAGGAGAGGGTGTGAATCCATATTGTCATGCCCTTTCTTTCAGGCAGACGCCTGCGCCACCCTGCTGTTCTCATGGCAAACTGGAAACGATATTTTGGCTTTGTGAGTATATACACAAGGGCAGCAGGCAACATGAGAGGCGCAAGGACGGCCTGGAGCAGGTTGTATGAAAAGAGAGGCAGGTTCATGCAGGGTGAATAATGAATGGGGTCACTTGTGAAAAGAGACTGAAGACCCCTTTTTACCGCCAGGCCTGAAAAGGGCGCACTCCATGCCTGAGCTGCCTTTTACTGTCAACGCCGGCATTACCCTGCCCTTAAAACCGAATGCCCTGCATCCATATGGATGAACCTTGTCCCAGGTAATATAGAAGTGCTTGCATTGCATGCAGATATTCTGTTTTTCCCCGGCTTCACCTGACATTCTTCTGCATCTGGTCAAGGTAGTTGTCAAGCTCCTGAATATTTGAAAATATCCTTTGTGAAGGAAGGGCGTTTATGATCTCAAATACCTTTTTAACCCCTGGCTGCACATTGACCAGGGCCAGCTTTCCGCCAATCTCCTGCATGGCCTTCCTGGTCTTCAGTACGGCCCTTACCCCCATGGAGCTTATGTAATCCAGTTCCTTCATATCCAGCACAATCGCCCTGGGAGTCATGGCCAATATTTCTTCAGCCCTTTTTTCAAGGCTCATAAAGGTGTTTGTGTCAAGGGAACCGGCAAGATGCAGAAAATATACGCCTGGCTCCTTCATCTCTGAACTTATGCTTAAACTCATCTTTTTCTCTCCCTGTTCATTTATCACCATGGACACATGAATTATAATACCTGTTCACGTTGAAATACAACCTGAAAACTCCATAGCAGAGCTTTTTCATTTATGAGGGAGCGACACCAATGACATTGACACAATGCCTCTGACAGGCTTCCCCCATCAATTTTCGTACAGGTCAAGTTCTCCAATGGCAACTGATGTCCAGTCAACCAGTCCGTCCAACACGGTGTCCACGGAAAAATATATGTTGTAACTTCCGGCAGGCAATCCGCTGCCGCAA
This sequence comes from uncultured Desulfobacterales bacterium, assembly GCA_964469365.1. Lineage (GTDB taxonomy): Bacteria > Desulfobacterota > Dissulfuribacteria > Dissulfuribacterales > QOAL01 > CAYXYO01. The sequence goes on from CAYXYO010000244.1 coordinate 3,452, forward strand.
GCCCTTAATACTTCAAGGTTATGAAAGGCAACCAGTTTCCCCTGATAAACTGTTGCAGGAGTGTATGATTTTACCCATCTGTATGGAGCCTGATACCAGAAAGTTCCCAGTCCTGGCACATCAACCCATAGATAATATTCTGCTTCCTGCCTGATGTCTCCAGGATCAAGGGATACTGTAATGTCAAAACAGTTATCTTTTCCTGTTATCTCTGTTTTGCTGCCGTTGATTGCAATGTCAGTGTCCAGTATTTTGGGCGGTTTGTACTCATCTGCCCCTATATCAACCAGGCTGTTCCATATCCTTGGTTCAAGATCAATATCCACACGCCCTGTCACGTTTGAACCGGAATCAATGGCAGGGCTGTCCGGACGGAGATGAAAATCTCCATCAGGACCCCATGAGGCATTAATGAATCCTGGATCACCATACCTGTTACCATGACCAAGCTCACCTATACCTGTGTCATTGTATATACTGTCACCATGCTGGAGTTGTATTGCTTCTCTCTCCTGACGATTGAAAAACAGGTTGTCTGTTGCGGAAAGGGTAACGCATCCTCCTATGTATGCCCTGTCAAGTCCTGCTATTATGTTGTTTCTCATCTTGAAATTTATGGGTGTTGCAGGACAGTTGTCATACTGTACCACCATTGAATAGTGGGATGGTCTGCTGTTGTCGTCAAACAGGGTGCTGTTTGACAACTCAAAATGTCCGCCATTATCATCAGTTTCTATGACGAGCAGGGCCCATGGCGTCTGAACAGTAGGCCGTGGATAACCTGTGCCGTAGATCAGGGTGTTTTCCACCCTGCTGCCGCTGCCCCAAAGTTTCACGCCGTCAGCAAAGTTGTTGGCTACCCTGCAGTGGTGAATGTATGTGTTTCTGGCCTTGGAATCCAGACCATCACCAAGGTTGAAACGTGAAGTAGTAAAGGCTATCTCCAGCGGTCCTTCCGAATCTTCTA
>CAYXYO010000245.1:0-14069 GCA_964469365.1 uncultured Desulfobacterales bacterium
GAGCTGTCCACCGCTGTCACGCTGTAACTGTATTTCCCGGGCATGAGTTTTGTCCTGTCAACGAACCTGTTAAGTATGACAGGCCTTGCGTTCAACTTTATTGCCAGTCCGCCTGGCGATATCCTGTATATATTGTAACCGAAAACATCAGGCTCCACGCTGGCGTCCCATCTTATTACCACACCTCTGTTCCCTGAAATGGCTGTTACCGATTCAGGAACGTCAGGCGCGTCAGTGTCAAACACCCCTGCCGGTTCTGTTTCGCCGCTTTCAGGACCGGGAATTTCCGTGCCAGCGCAGGAGTAAACCGCGATAACCCTGTAAACGTAAAGAGAGGTGCGATCAATCTCCCTGTCATAAAAGGATAAGCCCTCAACTCCCTCGGCAACGGTTTTCCATGAAGAACTGCCGGCCTTTTTGCGTTGCACCACATAGGAAAGCGGAGCGGCAAGCCCTGTTCCGTCTGTCCAGCGGGAAGGTGGCCGCCAGGTTATTTTCACTCCGCCTGCCACGGGAAACGCCCTTGCCTGTTCCGGCGGGCCTGGCGGCGCATGCCAGGCAAAGGCAATCCTGTTGGATGGATCGCTTATGTTGAGAAGCCCCTTTCGGGTTCTCACCTCGTATGTATAGACTATGCCTGTCTGGAGGGTTCTGTCCTCATAGCTCATTCTGCCTGCATTGTCAGGGTCTATGCTGAAGGGAATCTCTGTGGCGCCCCTGAAATCAGGCGGACATCCGGCGCAAAAGGAGTCAACAGGGGATTCCGCCCTGAAGAGGCTGAAGCCGTCTATGCGGAGTATGGGACTTCCGTCCATGTTCTTTTCAGGGATGGTCCATGTGAGCACAGCGCCATCCGGAGTAATGGCAAAGGAGAGGTCTTCAATGGCCTGGGGTCTCAGGGTGCCGGGCGGGACAGGAGGAGCCTTTTTGCCGCAAGCGCACAAAGCAAACGCAAGCGCAACAATGACAGATACTGCCACCCTGCGCAGGATTACGCCGCGTGATTCAGCCTGATACATGCTCACCGCCCTGAAGGTTGTGACGATTCAAGGTATTCCAGGGCTTCCCCCATGGCCGCTTCCACGGCCTCCGGAGCCGTGCCGCCTGGACAGTTCCTGGCCTTCAGGGAACCTTCGGCAGTAAGCACCTGAAAGACATCATCCTCTATTGAAGGATGGAAACTTTTAAGCTCCTCCACATCAAGTTCATAAAGCTCCACTCCCCTTTTGACGCACGCGGCAACCGCCCTGCCTGAAACGGAATGGGCTTCCCGGAACGGGAGCCCCTTTGACACAAGATAGTCTGCCAGGTCAGTTGCTGTAAGGAATCCATGATTTACAGCGGAGTCAAGGACCTCCTTCACAGGCATCATGCCTGCCACAAGGGCAGCCATTATCTCTGTTGCCGCAATAACCGTGTCCGCAGCGTCAAACAGGGCCTCCTTGTCCTCCTGAAAATCCCTGTTGTACGCCAGGGGCAGGCCCTTGACGGTTGTGAGCATGGCCATGAGGTGACCTATGACCCTGCCTGCCTTTCCCCTTGTTATTTCAGGCACATCAGGATTTTTTTTCTGGGGCATGATGCTGGAGCCTGTACAGAAACTGTCAGGCAGCTCAACAAAGCCGAACTCTGTTGAAGTCCAGAGAACAAGTTCTTCTGACAACCTGCTCAGATGGACCATCACCAGGCTTGCGTCAGAAAGAAACTCCACCACAAAGTCCCTGTCGGATACCGCATCAAGGCTGTTTCTGCTTATGCCATCAAAGCCCAGTTTCCCGGCTGTAAACTCCCGGTCAATGGGAAAACCCGTACCTGCCAGGGCCGCGCTTCCCAGGGGAGAGATATTTACCCTTTTCCTGCATTCAGCAAGCCGCTCCCTGTCGCGCCTGAACATTTCAAAATAGGCGAGCATGTGATGGGCCCAGAGTACCGGCTGCGCCCTCTGAAGGTGCGTATAGCCCGGCAGCATCAGGTCGGGAAAATCTTTCGCCCTGGAGACAAGAGCGGCCTGGAGCCTGTGCAGCAGACAGTCAAGCCTGTCAATAACATCCCGTACATAGAGCCTGAAGTCAGTGGCTACCTGATCGTTCCGGCTCCTTGCCGTGTGAAGACGTTTCCCTGCCTCTCCTATCCTTTCAGACAGTGCCTTCTCAATGTTCATATGAACATCTTCCAGCTCAGGTTTCCACTCAAAGAGACCGTTTTCTATCTCTTCCAGGATATCCTGAAGTCCCCTGTCTATCGCAGAGGCGTCCTCAGGCGAAATTATGCCCTGGACACCGAGCATGGCCGCATGTGCCCTGCTGCCAGCAATGTCCTGACGGTAAAGACGGCGGTCAAAATGCTCTGACGCGGTATAACGCTCCACAAGGGCGTCCGTTGCCCCGGCAAAACGTCCGCCCCACATCTTTTCCTTTTCCCTGCCCATTCCGAAAAGGTCTTACCTGCCCCTTGAAGCCCTCTTGGCAGCCTTGAGGGGGTTGATGCTCTTTCCTGAGGCATCCTGTTTAATCTCCGGTTTTACATGGGTGGCAAAGTTGCACACTCCCCTGTGCCACTTCATTTCAGGATGGGGATAGACAGCGCAGAACCTGCCTCCGTCGTTGCTCACAATCCTGTCACACCCTTCACACTTTTCCACGACCTCAAAACATGCGCCTGAAGTATAGGTGCATCCGTTTTTGTTCATGAACTTGCATTCGGCTCCCGGCCTGTTTGTTGTACACTGCATAGATATTCTCCTGATATGTTTTCAGCACGCCCTGGGAATTGCCTTTCTGGTTCACTGCCGCCCGGTTGCCGAAGCTGAAAAGTCACACATCTCTGACATGCCGGATTTTTCAACTTCGTCACTCACCGCGCCACGCGGGAAATGCCAATCTTCCAGGGCACCCTTTAATCGTTAATTCTCAATGATAAATAATGTTTTCAACACACATTACAGCCAAAAAGGAACAATTAACACAAGATTGTTTTTTTGCCAACATGAAAAAACATACTGCAATGAGAAAAATCGCGTCGCATTTGCCGGCCCGGGGAATTTCTAACGCAGTTCCTGCAATCTTTTCAGTATGGCAAGTTCGTCCACATGGTTTTCAGAACCTCTCATCTCCTCAAGAAGCCTGCTTCTAAGGGCCTTTTTATGACGCATGACAGCATAATCCAGGAGACCGGCAAGGGTTTCTCCATGTTCCTCCTCGCTGCAAGGGGGAAATTCCCTCGCAAGGGCGGCAACAGCGCCCTTCAGTTCAGGCACGGTTGAGAGATGTTCCATGAGAAGGGGCACGCTGAGGGCCCCGTTCATGTTATGGAGATTTGTCATCGCGCCCCATATCTCCCTGAGCAGCGGTTCCTCAAGCCAGACATCCAGCCCGGCGTCAATAAAAAACTCCATTGAATCGGGATAACCGAGAATAAATCCGAGAAGTTTTGATTCAGCGCTGTTTTTTATGCCTTTTCCCCTGGCCCTTCCCTTTCCCGCAGGGTCCTTGTTGTCAGACGCGCTGCTCTCTTGATGGAAACGGCGGCCGGCAGGGGGCTGTTTTTTTATCCGTTCCCATAAAATGTCCTCGCGGATTCCGGTTTTTCTCGCAAAGTCAGAGGCAAGCAGATTTTTCCTGACAGGATCGCTTACCGCGTCAAGCAGTGTGATTACATCTTCAACTGTCTGCATCCTGCCGTCAGGGTCACTTCCATGCAGTTCATCTCCCCTTTTTATCACAAAATCAATGCCTGAAGGCGCCTCACCGGCAAGCCGCTCCAGTGCGTCCCTGCCGTCCCTGCGTATGAAGGTGTCCGGGTCATCCTTTTCATCCAGTGTAAGCACCCTTACCCTGAGATCATACCTGTAAAAAGAGGGCAGGGCCCTGAAGGCAGCCTTTCGGCCCGCGTTATCCCCGTCAAAAAGGAGTATCCATTCATCGCACAACCCCCTTAAAAACCTTGCATGGGTATCTGTAAGGGCTGTTCCGAGGGTGGCCACCACATTGTGAACACCCGCCGCATGAAGGGCCAGGAGATCCATGTATCCTTCCACGACAAAACCGCTGCCAGCGCGTCTTATGGCGCTGCGGTTGCTGTAAAAGCCGTAAAGTTCCCTGCTCTTGTTGTAAACAGGCGTCTCAGGTGAATTCAGGTACTTTGGCTGTTCATTTCCGGCCTGTACGGCGGCATCCGGCAGGATCCTTCCTCCAAAGGCCACTGTACGGCCATGACGGTCAAGTATGGGAAAGATGATCCTGCCCCGGAACCTGTCATACCAGCCGGTTCCGCTCTTCCTTTTAATTATCAGCCCTGCCTTTTCCAGCATCTCCGGGGCTGTGCCCTTCTCCCTGAACCATCCCAGAAGCCCGTCCCATTCATCCGCGGCCCAGCCGAGGTTGAAACGTCTGATCATCTCTTCAGTGATGCCTCTGCCGACAAGATAATCCCTGGCCCGGATGCCATCTCCTGACATCAGCAGGGAATGAAAATATTCCGCGGCCCTTTCGTTGATACTGACAAGCTGTTCCCTCTCATCCTGTTTTTTCTTCTGCCCGGGCGATACAGGGCGTTCAGGTATCTCAATGCCGCATCTTGACGCCAGTTCCCTCGCGGCCTCCACAAAACTCAGACCATGCAGTTTCATAAGAAACCGGAAGGCGTTGCCTCCTTCTCCACATCCGAAACAGTAAAAGATCTGTTTGTCTTCGCTGACTGAAAAGGAAGGGTCCCTGTCAGCGTGAAAGGGGCAGATGCCCACCCAGTTCCGTCCCCTTTTTTTCAACGGAACCGATTCGTTCACGAGCTGGCGCAGATTTACCGCGTCAAGTATGTTTTGCAGTATCTCTTCAGGTATTCTCATTTACGGTGATTTTCTCCAGGCCATGAAATTAGGTTATTGACGCAGCGGCCCGGAAGTGTTAATTGATAATTATACTGTATGTCGGGACGTGGCGCAGTCTGGAAGCGCACCTGAATGGGGTTCAGGGGGCCGGAGGTTCAAATCCTCTCGTCCCGACCAGTTTTCCTGCCGGGCATTTCCTTTCCCGCTGCCTGACATAATCCTCTATTATCACCTTGTGATCAAAGGCAAGTTCCCCCTCAAAGGAGACAGGATCAACAACAATCGCCCTGGCCGCGTCGTCTCCGGCCACAGGCTCCACTCCATTTATGTTGTCAGCCACATAGACCGCTGAGACAGTATGCTGTCGAGGGTCCCGGTCAGGCCCTGAATAGACGCCGAGCAGCCAGACAAGCCGGACCTCAATGCCTGTCTCTTCCAACGCCTCCCGTACCGCCGCCTCTTCAAAACTTTCCCCGTAATCCACAAAACCGCCTGGAAGCGCCCAGCCAAAGGGGGGATTTTTCCTCTCTATCAACACTATCCTCTCCCCCATGCGGATTATTATATCAACCGTAGGCACAGGATTGGCATAGGTTTTTATGCGAAAGCCGCATTGAGGGCACTCAGTCTCTTTTATTGTCGCCATGCCACGTTACATGAATGACGCGAGGTCATTGTGCACAAGACCGTTTGTCGCGAGGGTCTGTGACATCTCCGGATGAAACTCCCTGCCCGCGAAGTCTGTCACCCTGCCGCCGGCTTCCCGGACAAGAAGAATGCCTGCAGCCGTATCCCATGGTTTCAGACCGATTTCATAAAAACCGTCAAGGCGTCCTGCCGCAACCCAGGCGAGATCAACGGCGGCTGCGCCTGCCCTTCTTATCCCCTGGGCCTTAACGATGATTTTACCAAGTGTCTTCATAACGTAATCAGCATGTTTTTCAATGGCATACGGAAAACCGGTCCCTATGAGAGAACGGGAGAAATCCGTCTCTGAACTTACGCTTAAGGGCGCGGTTTCAAGCCATGCCCCCGCCCCCTTTACGCCCCAGAAAAGTTCATCCTGCATTGGACAGTACACAACCCCCACCTCTGGCACAAGGACCTTGTCCTTGCGCGAAGCCAGGGCTATGGATACTGCAAACACCTGAAAACCATGAGCAAAGTTGGTGGTGCCGTCAAGTGGATCCACGATCCATACAAGGTCGGAGTCAGTCCCGCTGGAAGATCCCGACTCCTCGGCCATGACAGGAAGACCTGACCCCCTTTGCAATATTTCGAGTATGGTCTTTTCCGAGGCCACGTCAGCCTCTGTTACGAGGTCGATTCTGCCCTTGTAGGTTATCTCATGGGACTTGCCGTACAGGCTGCGAAGCAGATGTCCGGCGGCAAGGGCAGCCTCCAGACCGCACAGGGCAATGTCCAGGAGAGGATGCTCCCCCACATGGGCCGCAAGGGATTCCAGGCGGTCCTCGGTAATCCGCCCGCCAGGGCTGTCATACGATGTGGAAACACTTGTCATAACGGCTCACATAATAACTTCAATTTTCCTGAATGCAAAAGGGTTAAAAGGGCTGTCAGGCGCAGTCCGGTCAGGACGTTCCGGCAAGAGGCGGATTAAAGTAGCCAAACCTGAGCTCTGGAAACCGTTTTTTCAGGATGTTCACCATGCCCCTTATGCCTGTTCTGTAGCCTGTATGACTGTAATCAATGGCGTCAAGGTACCAGTCAGGATCAATATTGTGGTTCCTGAGCTGGATCAGGTCCAGGCCATATCTCTCTATCAGGTCTGACAGCCTGTCAATCTCTTCAATTTCATCTGTAAGGCCAGGCATCACAAAAAGATTTAGCGACACATATTTCCCTGCCTCCTTCATAATGTTCCAGCTTTGGGTCACATGGCTGAACTCATAGGTTGAGGGGCGGTAATATCTGTCATAATAATCTTTCCTGACGGAGTTCATGCTTATTCGCATGCTGTCAAGGCCATTTTGGGCCAGTGATGCCACATGGTCAGGCCTGCTGGCATTACTGTTCAGATTTATGGTGCCACTGTCTGTCTTTTCCCTGATGGCCCTTACCGCCTTCTCCAGCAATTTCCCCTGCATCAGGGGTTCTCCCTCGCACCCCTGTCCGAAACTCACTATGCCGCTGCCCGTCTTTTTCAGATGGCCCGCGGCCACTTCCACCACTTCAGAGACCCTTGGCACAAAAGTTATGCGTTCCTGTGTGGAAGGCGGGCCCTCTTCCGGCTGAAGGGAGAGACACCCCAGACATCTCGCGTTGCAGACAGGCGACGTGGGCAGCGGTGCCTCCCACCTTTCGAGAAAATAGTTGCGGGCCGCCGGACAGCCATAGGAGAGGCTGCATCGTCCAAGGTGCTGGACAAGACGGTTGTCCCTGTGGCGTTTCAGGCCTGCCAGGGTCTTTTTTCTGATGCGCTTCCTGTTGAACCTGTTGAAATCCTGCCGTTTGTCCCGGTCGCTCCGAAACCCCGCGGCCCAGAACCGTCCCTTCCACCAGCCCACGGCAGTATATGCGAAGAGCGGAAGCACCTGCGCGCCGGAATCGGAATCGTCCCTGCGCCACGCGGTCATGGCGGTCTGCGTATAGGCGGGAGCCATAAAGGCCGCAACGGCCCTGGGCGCGCCCCGGCTGCCGTCAGGCATATCTTCCAGGACAATCATCTCATCTGTGGCATCGTCCCAGCCCACAGGCATCCTGCCGGGAATTACAAAAAGTTCGCTGCCTTCAGGAAGGGGAATGAGATCAACCGGATCAACAGGATGAAAGACCCGGCCGCTTCTTCCGGACATCCTCAGGCCGGGCAGGTCAAAGATATTCCCGTCACGGTCAGCATAGACGAGGAATGGAATTTCACCGGGATGTTTCATGGCGCCGGATTGCTTCCTGCCGCCATTACAAGGGATTCCGGCATCCTGGCCAGCCTGCCGTCATGGGTGGTCGCGGCATGTTTGGTATGGCCCTCTGCTATGAGCCTTTCCGATTCGGCATCCCTTATCTCATGCTGGAAGGATATTGTTGCCCTGGTAATTCCCCTGAGGCATGTCTCTATCACGACAATATCATCATATTTCGCAGGAGAACGATATCTGGCATACAGTTCCACCACAGGCAGAACGATTCCACCTTCTTCAAGTTCCCGGTATGAGAGGTTGTAAACGCTGCGCATGAACTCTGTCCGGCCTATTTCAAAGAGCCTCATGTACGTGCCGTAATACATGACGCCAGCCGTGTCGGTGTCGCCGTAAATTACCCGGTATTCATGCCTGTGGTTCATGCCGTTTTTTCCATGTGGCTACTCTTCATCACCGTTCTCTTTTTCCGGTGGCGGCACCTCAAGAAGACGTGGAATTATATGATGCCCCTGGGAAATGTTCAGGCCTGTCTCCGCGGCGGCCTTTTCAGAATAGGAGCGGTCAGGGCTGTCCTGTTCCTTCCTGCTGTCATATATGATGAAGGGGACAGGCCCCGCCGCGTGGGTCCGTATGGATACCGGCGTGTAGTGGTCTGTAACGACAAGCATCCTGAAAGGGATATTGCGTTTTTTCATGCCGTCAAATATGGGGGTAACCACTTCCCTGTCAAAATTCTCAATGGCCCTGACCTTTTCCCTGGCGTTTCCCATGTGTCCCGCCTCGTCAGGCGCCTCAACATGCAGAAACACAAAATCCTGCTCTTCCAGGGCGTTAAGGGCCGCATCGGCCTTTCCCCTGTAGTTGGTATCCAGAAAACCTGTTGCCCCACGGACCTCTATCTCCTCAAGACCGGCCCATTTGCCAAGCCCTTTTATGAGATCAACAGCGGCAATAACAGAACCTTTTATGCCGTAAAGTTCCGTGAGGGTCGGCATCACAGGTTTTCTGCCCTGGCCCCACAACCAGATGGAGTTTGCGACGTTCAGACCCCGTTCCTTCCTTTTTTCATTGACAGGGTGTCTGTGAAAAAAGGTGATGGCCTTCTTAAGAACCTCGTAAAGCAGCGGCTCATCTTCATAGATGTGCCACGCCTCTGTTACGTCCGCATTGGTGTAATCGTGTGGCGGAAAGGTTACAAGCCCCTCAGGCCCGCCCCTCCATAGCAGAAGGTGGCGGTAGCTTACTCCGGGAATCAGTTCAAAGGAGCGGCTTGCCACAAGCTGGGCCAGGTCTTCAACCAGCTTGTGGGCCTCCTCGGTGCTTATATGTCCTGCGCTGTAATCGTCCATGTAAACCCTGCCTTCCCTGAATGAAAGGGTCACAAGGTTGCAACGGAAGGCAACGTCTTCAGGATTCATGTCAATGTCCATTGCCGCCGCCTCAAGGGGTCCCCTGCCAGTATAAAATTCCCCCGGGTCATACCCCATGAGAGACATGTTCGCCACATCGCTTCCAAGAGGCATGCCGTCGGGAATGGTCTTCAGAAGCCCCAGCTCCCCTGTTCTGGCAAGGTAATCCATGGTGGGTATCCTGGCAGCCTCAAGGGCCGTTCTCTGTTCAAATTCCGGCATGGGTTCGTCCCCCATGCCGTCTCCTATGAGTACTATAAATTTTTCAACAGGTTCCATCTGTCTTGTCGCTCCACTGTTCTGATATTCACATGCCCGCACATTATATGGACGCGAGTTCCTCAATCCTTATAATCATGGGCTTCTCTGATATAATGTCAAGGGCCTCGATCTCTTTAAGGGCGCTGTTTATATCTTTTTCAACTGCTTCGTGTGTAAGCATTACAATGGGAACAATGGTTTCAAAATCGTGTTTTTTCTGCACCACGGACTCTATGCTTATTCCATGATTGGACAGAATGCCTGATATTGCCGAAAGCACGCCCGGACGGTCCTTGGCATTGAAACGGCAGTAGTATTTGCCTGACAGTTCAGCCACAGGCCGTATCACGGCAGGTCTGATACTGTCAAAGGGTATTCCGAAAGCGTGCTGCCTGCCCACCGCTCCGGCCGCGATGTCCCTGGCAATGTCCATTACGTCAGCCACCACGGCGCTTCCAGTGGGCATCTGCCCGGCGCCCATGCCGTAGAGCATTACCTTCCCGACAGAGTCTCCTGTCATGTACAGGGCGTTATAGGCGCCGCTTACCTGTGCAAGCAGGTGTGAAGCCGGTATCATGGTGGGATGTATCCTCACCTCTATGCCCTCTTCACTGCTTCTGCCTATGGCAAGAAGCTTCACCTTGTATCCAAGCTCGCCGGCAAAGGCTATGTCCACAGGGGTTATGCCTGAAATGCCCTCTGTGAATATGTCGTCCAGGGTCACCTTGCAGCCAAAGGCGAGAGTTGACATGATGGCAAGCTTGTGGGCGGTATCAATGCCCTCAATGTCATAGGTCGGGTCTGCCTCTGCATACCCAAGCTTCTGGGCGTCTTTCAGAACTTCCTCAAACCCTTCCCCCTCTTCGGTCATGCGGCTCAGGATATAGTTGGCCGTTCCGTTCATAATGCCCATGACAGTCTGTATATTGTTTGCGGCAAGCCCTTCCTTTATGGCCTTGATACAGGGTATCCCGCCGCCAACGCTTGCCTCGAACCCGACCTCAACACCCTTTTCCGATGCCGCCCTGAATATTTCAAAACCGTGGGTGGCAAGAAGCGCCTTGTTGGCCGTGACAATGTGTTTACCCTTATCTATGGCCTTTAGCACAAATGTCCTTGCGGGCTCCAGTCCGCCTATGAGCTCGATGAATATATCAACGTCAGGATCGTTGAGCACCATATCCAGATCATCGGTGAGGAGCCCTTCCGGAACCGGAAATCCACGGTCAGACCCCATATCCTTGTCACATATCCATTTCAGGTTGATATTTCCGCCAAACCTGGCATTTATGATTTTCTGCTGTTCCAGCAATATTCTGGCTGTCCCGCTTCCCACGGTTCCGAAACCGAGAAGGCCGACATTTATCTCTTTTCCCATTATCTCTTTTTCTCCTGGTCAGGTTTTTTATTCAGGGAGGATTTTCATAACGTCCCCACATCATTAAAAGTTGAAAGAACGGCTGAAAATTTTCACCCTTGCCGCACATAATAACATTTTGATATAAAAAATGCCATGCCTGAAAAAACGTGAACAGTACACGCGGTTGCGTTATACTCAGATATTTCTGAAAAAGTGTTGCGGCATTTTCATGGCAAGGCGATTTTTACCGATAATCAGGACAATGAATATTACAACTGTTTCAACAGGGACCAAAAAAGCAATTGCCGGGGCGGCCGTCTGGCTTCTGCTTATCACAACCCTTCATCTTTACGGCAATTATCCTTCTGACGGAGACCGTTTGAAAATCGGCTTCCTGCCCATCACATGTCACCTCCTTCTGCCTGTTGCCATGGCCAGGGTTCCGGATATGAAAATCGAGGCCCTGAAGTTCTCATCATGGCCTGACATGATAGAGGCCCTCAAGGGAGGAGATCTGGACGGGGCCTTTATACTGGCCCCCATTGCCATGGCAATGGCAGGGCAGGGAGTACCTTTGAAAATAGTCCTTCTGGGACATCGGGATGGCACCGGGCTTGTGGTGAAAAACGATGGGGAAATAAGGGACGCTGGCGAGCTTGCAGGTAAAACAGTCGCCATACCGATTCGCTACAGCGACCAGAATATCGCCCTGCTGCGTCTGCTTGACCAGGCGCATGTTGACATCAAATCCGTTAACATCATTGAGATGCCGCCGCCTGACATGCCCTCGGCCCTTGCGTCAGGGGCCATAGAGGCCTACATAGTTGGAGAACCCTATGCGGCATGGTCGGAAATAAACGGAAGCGGCAAAGTGCTCTATCAGATGAAGGATTTCTGGCCGGGTTTCATCTCCAGCGTCCTGGTAATGAGGAATGATGTGATGTGTGAAAAGCGGAAAGAAGCTGTAAAATTCATACGGAGCGTATACAGACAGGGTACCTGGGTGGAACAACACCGCAGGGATGCCGCTCTGATATGCGCCTCTTTTTTCGGCCTTTCTGAAACACTCATAGAATATGTGCTTGAGCAGCCTGCAGACAGGGTCAGTTACAACCGCCTGCTGCCAGAACCTGAAGAACTGGACGAGATAGGCCGACTAATGCGCAGATACGGCCTTGCCGACCGGATACCGGACGGAAAGGAGATAACAGACATATCATGGCAGTGATACGCCCCGGACCATGGTCAGGCTTTGTCCTGCTTCTTGCCATCTGGCAAATGGCTACAGTTATATTGCGCCTTGAGCCCTACATGCTTCCGGCCCCCCTTGATGTATTGAAAGGGCTTTATGAGCTCGCCGCTTCAGGCAGACTTTATGAAAGCGTGGTGGCCAGCCTTTACCGCGTGACGTGGGGCTACTATCTTGCCGTTCTGACCGCTGTTCCGGCAGGGCTTGCCATAGGCATGAGCCGACGCGCCACATCAATTTTCAACCCTGTTATACAGTTTTTCCGTCCAATATCTCCCCTTGTCTGGATACCGCTTGCCCTTATCTGGTTCGGCATAGGAGACGCCCCTGCCATATTTCTGATCTTCCTGGCCACCTTTTTCCCCATGCTTGTCTTCAGCATAGCGGCTGTATCCGGCATAAATATCACTCTGTTAAGAGTGGCTGAGAATTTCGGCATGTCAGGTATTGAAAAACTCCTTCGTGTCATATTCCCGGCAGCCCTGCCGGAAATCGTAACAGGGCTGCGCATTACACTGGGCACGGCATGGCTGGTCATTGTGGCTGCGGAAATGATAGCCGTCAAATCAGGCGTGGGTTATCTCATTGTTGACGCCAGAAACTCCATGCGCATGGATTATGTTATTGGCGGCATGATAATCACAGGCATTACAGGTCTGCTGCTTGACCTGATTATCAGGCAGCTTGAAAAGTTACCGTCTGTAAGATGGAGCAGGTTCCGCAGATGAAAAAAATCCAGGTGATCTCTCTGACAAAGAGCTTTATCGAAAGACGCTCAAGGCACAGCAGCTTTATCCCCTGCATTAAAAACAGCAGATGTCTTGTACTGGACAATCTGAATTTTGAGATTGAGGACGGCATGTTCACATGCTTTGTGGGACCCTCTGGCTGCGGCAAATCGACCCTTCTGAGAATAATGGCCGGATTTGACACTCCATCCTCAGGGAAGGTTGTGATTGACGGTCAACAGGTACAGGGGCCTGGCAAAAAACATATATTCGTTTTTCAGGAAGACGGTCTTTTCCCGTGGATGACCGTAATGGAAAATGCCGCCATCGGCGTTGACAGAAAGTTGAACAGGCAGGAACAGGAGGATGAAATACGGGAATATATCGACATGGTCGGTCTTGAAGGTTTTGAAAACCATTATCCCCATGAACTTTCAGGGGGAATGCGAAGACGCGCAGAGGTGGCAAGGGCGCTTATTACCAATCCCGACATCCTGTTCATGGATGAGCCTTTTGCCGCCCTGGACTTTGTAACCCGTCTTCAGATGAGGGAAGAGATGCTCAATGTACACGCCATGTTTGATTCAACCATACTGTTCATTACCCATGATATTGAAGAGGCATTGCAGCTTGGAGATCAGGTCATAGTGCTCGGAGAGAGGCCTGCCTCTGTCAAGGCGGATATCCCGCTTCCATTTTCGCATCCACGGGATGTTATGCAAGGTGAACTGTCAGACATCAGAAAGGAGATATATTTCCTCATGGGTCTGCACAATGCCCTGTAAAACCACCTGCGACATCCCCGGCAATATGATTCAAGGCAAGCCACCTGCGACACTGTTTTTTCCACGTTACATTACTGTTGAGTAACGCGCAGTCCCTACTCCACCACCCTTACCCACACCTTCTTTCCGTCAGACACCACAACTATCTTGAGAACGTCTGTAAAGCCCCTGGCATCGAGTTCCTTTGCGTATGCCCGCCTGTCTATCTGCTCCATTGCCTCCTTTATGGCCTTGTCAGGCTCTTCCTCGTAAAAGCCCGTGATGCTTTTCATCTCCATCAAAATTGCTGGACGGCTGCGGTCGGTTTTATGGACCGCGAGGATGTCGTATCTGCCATAGCCAAGCTCACGGTTGGAGCTTATCTCGTACTCCTGACCGAGGTTCAGCAGCATTCCCAGGACAAAGGCCTGATAGACCGCCTCGGGGTTTTTCCCCTTGGTGTCAAAAAAGGATAGCGTGGTAAGAACGAACTCGTTCAGGAGACGCTGGAACTGGTCAATGTTGCCGTTTACAAGGGCGCGGAGCATGGCAGTGAGTTTGGCATTGCCAAAGGACTCCTTGAGCCACTTGGAT
>CAYXYO010000246.1:0-11525 GCA_964469365.1 uncultured Desulfobacterales bacterium
GGCAAGCACATCACCAACCCTGCCGGCATCTCTCTCCTCAAGGGTCTCTCCGACACACAACACCGGAGCGAGGCCTGCTGAAAGCGCGGCAACGAGTTTCTTGCCGATCATTTTATCAGACTCTCCAAATATATGACGTCGTTCCGAATGGCCAAGAAGCACCGTGCCCACACCTATATCCCTGAGCATGTCAGGAGATATTTCGCCGGTAAATGCCCCGCTTGTTTCATAAAACATATTCTGGGCGGCTATCGTGACAGTTGTCCCGGAGGTCAGGGAAAGGGACCTCTCCAGGGCAATGAAGGAAGGGGCCACCATCACTTCCCTGTCTGTCACGCCTGCCACATGCGGCAGAAATTCATCAAAAAAGGCTTTCACCTCGCCCAGGGTCTTGTGCATCTTCCAGTTTGCAGCAAAAATCGGTTTTCTTGACCTTTCAGACATATCCAGCACCTCCGGGATACAGGTTTAACCTTCCAGAGCCTCAAAACCAGGCAGTTTTTTCCCCTCAAGCAGTGTAAGAAAGGCTCCTCCTCCAGTTGACATGTAAGAGATATTACCAGCCTCGCCAGCCATATGCACAGCGGCGTCAGTATCCCCTCCGCCTATTATACTCAGGGCGGAAGAGGCGCCTACCGCATGGGCGATCTCCATGGTACCTGACCTGAACGGTTTGATTTCAAAGGCACCTGCCGGACCGTTCCACACAACAGTTCCGGCTTCCGAGACCACATCCGAGACAATTTCGACAGTTTCAGGCCCGATATCCAGTATCATTTTGCCTGCGGGAACTGACTCCACCCGAACAATCCCGGTCTCCGCATCCTCTTCCAGTCCATCGGCCACCACACAGTCCAGAGGCAGAACAATCTTACGGCCTGTTTCCCCTGCCTTTCGCATCAACTCCAAGGCTGTGGGCACCAGATCATCTTCCACAAGGGAGCCAGCCACATCACAGCCATTTGCCTTCAGAAAGGTGTTGGCCATGGCGCCAACTATTACAAGCACATCAACGACAGGCAGGATATTTCTGACAGCACCCAGTTTGCTTGAGACCTTTGCCCCGCCAAGGATGGCAACAAGGGGACGTTCAGGCGCTTCAAGCGCCCTGTGAAAATATTCCACCTCGTTTTTAAGCAGGAAACCCGCGCCACATTCGGACACCATGGCCGGAATCCCCACTACAGACGCATGTGCCCTGTGAGAAACCGCAAAGGCGTCGTTGACATAGACATCGGCAAGGCGGGCAAGGGCCGCGGCGAACTCCGGATCATTTTTTGTCTCGCCAGGATAAAAACGGAGATTCTCAAGTAGCATTACATCTCCATCGCCAAGCTCCCCTGCCATCCGCTCCACCACATCGCCAATACAATCAGGAGCAAAACCGACCTTGCGGCCAAGGATATCCCCAACCCTTGCGGCCACCGGAGCAAGGCTGTACTCAGCCACACGTTTTCCGCCAGGCCTGCCGAGATGTGAGGCAAGAACAAGCCTGCCTCCGGCCTCAATGACATGACGCATTGACGGAAGGGCCGCCCTGATCCTGTGGTCATCTGTAATATTCAGGCCGGCATCCAGGGGCACGTTAAAATCCACCCTCATGAACACCCTTTTCCCGCGCAGGTTCAATTCATCAATAAATTTCATGGCCGTCTCGTCACATCAACAGGCTAAGTCATTGAATCAGCAACAGTCACAATACGGTCGCCCAGCACATTTGTGTAGCTGCCAAGCTCGTTATCGTACCAGCCATAGATCACTGCCTTGGTAATGGGCACGGATATGGATGAACATGTTATGCCGGACTCATCCTGCCCTGTGGCCCTGCACGCAAGTCTCGGGTCTATTTTTACGGCAGCCGTGCGGGTGTGTGTTTCAGTTCCCTCAATGATTGTGGCAGCGGCGGGCATTCCTATGATATCGCTGGAGACATTCTGATCTTCCGTATAGAGAAGATACCTGCCCATTGGACCTTCTGCTGCCCTGGCGTATATGCCGTTAATGACATCGCGGTTTATGGGATTCTGCATGGATTCATCCTGTATGGCAAGGGCCAGGATAATAAGGGAACCTGTATTGGTTGGTATTCGGACAGATTCGGCAAGAAAACCTATATGTTGCATCTCCGGAATAACAAGGGCAAGGGCCTTGGCTGCGCCGGTGGTGGTAAGGATGATATTATTCAGGATGCTTCTGTTTTTCCTAAGGTCTCCGGCCCCTGCCCTGGGCAGCCGGTCAAGCACAACCTGACTGCCTGTGGCGGCATGAACCGTGACCATTGACGCCGTAAGAAGACGGTCCGCCCCGAAATAATCCAGCACGGGCTTTACCATGAAGGCGAGGCAGGTTGTGGAGCATGACGCGGCGGAGATAACATTGTGTTTGTCCGGGATATAATCATCTTCATTGATGCCCATGACAGTTGTTACAGAATCTTCAGGCATCCCTGCCGCCTTGTCTCCAAGTTTGAAAGGCGCTGAGAGGATAACTTTTTCCGCGCCTGCGTCAAGATGCCCCCTGAGGCTGCCACGGGGATGGTCGCCGCTTACAAGAGGGTCACGAAAGACACCAGTGGTATCCACAACAAGACGCACACCGTTTTCACCCCATGCGATATCCGCGGGATTCCTGTGTTCCCGAAGTATTTTCACCTTGATACCATCCACAGTCATGGTGCCCGCCTGCTCATCAAGGTTTTCTATCACCCTGGGACAACTGTGACCATAAAGATAGGCCCCGAGCCTGCCGTATGAACTGTCCCTCTCTATTGAAGCGGCTATGTCCTCAAGTCCCTTGCCAACATTGCGGCCAAGGTTGACCACAATTTCGGAAAAGGACTTTCTCGCCACATGATGCCACAGGCTCAATTTTCCAATCCTGCCGAGTCCGTTAAGACCCAGCTTCATGTTTCGGGGCTCTTTGTCAACAGATGTCATAGCTATTACATTCCTCCGGAATAACGAATATTTTGTTTATGTAACAGTTCCTTCATGCTGAACAACATGATGTCAGCACCAAGACGGCAGAGCACACATAGTGTTCTCATGCCCCTGAAAACAAATTTTTATGCTCAGCAAAACAATCAGCAGAGGAATAAAGGCACTCTTCCGGGTCCTGACCAATACGGCCCGCCATCACGATATTTTATAATAAAATATCAGATAACGTAACAGGACTCCTCCTCCATGGTTGTTTCATGTTCTCCTATATATACTGCGCCGTTTCTGCCGTCAATGCTCAAAAGGTCTCCATAATGAATCTTTTTCCCTCCCAGCACCGCATAACCGTCGCTCTCATTAACCACAAGCTGCCTGCACCCCACAACACATGTCTTGTCAAGACGAAAGGCTACAATGGCCGCATGACTCGTCTGACCGCCCCTGGCAGTCAGTATGCCGTCAGCGGAAGATATCTCCCTTATGTCATCAGGCACAGTGTCCGCCCTTATAAGTATGATGTTTTTCCCGGGCTCCCTGTGCCTGAGTCTCTGTATATCCTTCAGGGTGAAGGCAACCACGCCTGACATGGCCCCGCCGCTTACGCCTATGCCCCTTGACATGTAACTCGCATCAAGCCCTGACGATGGCTCAAACACCCTTACGTTCTGCCGCTTCTTGGTGGTCATGTCCCTGCTCTGCAGGATATGCAGTTGTTCCGCCTCAGGCCCCTCAAAGGTGAACTCTATCTCCTGGGGGGTCCACTTCTTATCATATATCAAATGCTTCGCCAGGGCAAAGAGCTCTCCGTACACGTCCGGAAAACGTTTTTCCATTGACTGCCCGGGATCAATACCCATGCTTTCGCTCTGTTCAATGGAAATGGGATTGGTAGCCACAAGACCGCTTACAATATCCTCTCCCTGGTTGCCAGTGGTATAGTCGCCCCACAACATGACCTTGTCCAGCTTGCGCTTGGGATTTGCAGTAAAAACAACCCCTGTGCCAGCCATCTTTGAAAGGTTGCCGTAACTCATGGCCTGCACAATAACGGCAGTGCCCCAATCATCTGATATTTCCATGATATCACGGTACGCGAAGGCCTTTTCCGAATCCCATGACCCAAGGACAAGACGTATGGAAGTCAGTAGCTGCTGGAAAGGGTCGTCTTCTATGGCGACCCCCATTTCAATAACCTTCTCCCTGTAAAGGAGTGCGAGTTCCCGCATCTGGCGTCCTGTAAAATCACGTTTTTCCATAACGCCGCACTTCTCCTTGTGAGTCCTCATCAGCTCTGTAAAGACATCCCTCTCAAGCCCCATTGACATGGCCCATGACTGCACAAAACGCCTGTAGTTGTCCCATGCAAACCAGATGTTGCCGGTCCTGTCCGCAAGGCTTTCGGCGATCTCAGGGGTTATGCCCACATTGATAATCGTTGACATCATGCCAGGCATGGAGATGGCCGCTCCGCTTCTCACTGACATGAGAAGGGGATTCTCAGGATCACCAAAACGGCGTTCCGTACGTTTTTCTATCTCGGCAATCCCCCTTTTAAGCTGCCTTGAAAAATCGGCCAGGGCGCCGGGCAGCTTTTTGAAAAGTGGATAGTACCTGAAAACCTCTGTGGTCACTATGATGCCAGGCGGTATGGGCAAGCCCTCCCGGGCGAGAAGCACCAGGTTATATCCCTTGTTGCCAAGCTGAACAAGATTCATGGTAAAGGCATCCGGCTCATATATGGAGCAGAGATCCTGCCCCGGGTCATAACTCAGGAGCATGTCAAGTTCCCGTTTGTCCAGATAGTCCCTCTGTTCACGCAGCACCTGATATACCCTGCCTATGAAATTGTCAAGGTGCTGCAAACCGAAGGTGGAAGATATCATCTCCCTGAGGAACATCTCGGTCACCCTGCTTACAAGATGGGAACTGTCCTGTGCGCCGGATGTCCTGTACTTTGCCAGGAGTTGCTCAGGTCCGAGTTGTCTTACAATGCGGGCGATATTGTCCTGATGAGGACTCAGATAATAGACATATATCATGTCCTTGACCCCCTCTGACAGCCCCTTGACAATATCAAGGTACTGGGTAAAGGATACCCGCCTGACCGCCAGGGACTTCTCAAGAAGGGTAAGATAGATATCAAACTTTTTGGAATAGACCCCGTTCAGTTGCACAGCGCGCCAGAAGAGCCTGAACACCTTTAATATATGCACGAAAACCGCCCTTGTTATAAAGGGCATCTCCATCTCGGCTATAAGTCTTTCAAAATATATGTTGGCCAGGTTTTCCAGCCTGAAGGTGAGTCCAAGGGCGTCAAACTTCTTTTCATGGTAACGGCCATACATTGAAGGGATATCCACCGCGATATGCCGCTTTCGGTAAATATCCTCCTGAACTTCATAGACCCTGTCGGAGAGGATGATCTCCTTGAGGCTGTCAAGTTCATCAAGTATTACAGGCAGGCACTCTTCAGGATCATGACTGTCAAGCACGGCAAGCACCCTCTCAAGCCCCTCAAAGCCTGTCCGGTGGGCCTCTTCAAGATGATACCTGATCTCCTGTGTTCCCAGTTTGTATTTAAGGGTCTCGAGGCGGTACATCTTCACAAGCAGATAGAGCCTGCGTTTTTCATGCTGGGGTACATCCGGCACCCTGTCAAGTATCTGTTCAAGCTCCTCATCCGACAGGTTCAGGAGCCTGTCAAGCTGCCTGGCAAAGGGTTCGAGTCCCATCTCATCGGCCATGCCCCTTACCAGCCTGTGCACATGATCCACATAACGGCCAGAGACAGGCACCCTCTGGAGAATCTCAGGGGCAAGAAATGGTTTGAGACACTCCTTTTCCCTGCTGTACCAGAAACAGAGTATCGCCTCGATGAAATCCACAATCAGGTTGTTGCTCTCAACATGACTCTGTTTTCGCAGGAAATGAATCAGGATGTCCTGGCGTCTTGATATTTCGTCAAGTTCTGTTGAGACATCCCGGAGCAGCCCCTCGGCCCCTATCTCGTTGAAATAGACCGGCAGGACCTTGGCGAACTGCTTGACCATATTATAGATTGGTGAGATATCAGCATTAAGGAGTTTGCTCATGTCCCGCTGGAAGAGATCAGTATCCCTGATACAGGTGCCTGCAAGACGCAGATTTATGATAAGTGCTGAAAGCAGGGCTCCGCACACCTTGGGTTTCCTGCCCACAATCCCGAGCCAGACCCTTATGTTCTGCAGATGCGAAGGGTTGCACAGCACATGCCACTCCTGGTCAACACCGGTTATGCCAGGGGTCTGGAAACCGAAATCTATCACCTTTTCAAGAAAAATCTCTATGAGGGGTGTACGGTCCCGGGCAAACACCTCCTTGCCAAGGGCATCTATGCACTGAAGGGCTGTCCTTGGAAAAGACCCCACCTGCTGTTTCAGAAGATCCAGGCTCTTTACCAGCACGTCACGGAGTTTTTCCACATCGGCAGTGCGTATGAGACCTATAAGGGTACGGTTTATCTGCCTGAGCACATCCTCATGTATCCTGGCAAGACCGTCCATCTCCACCATGTGAAAGAGAAAAAAGAGATGAAAGCCTATCTCCTGCTCCTCCCCTGCATTGTCATCCCTGCCTTTGCCAACCCGTGAAACAGAAATTGACATCCGGCTCAACTTTCGGGCTATCTCCCTGTAACAGGCCACTATATCAAGATAACCAGGAAGCGAAACAAGCTCGTCAAGCACATCCTTTCCCATGGGAAGTTTTTCAAGGGCGTCAAGCCTCTCCACATAACCTGAAAAGGTACTGTGGGACACAGGGCCGAAGAGATCGCGTACTGCCTCTTCATCATCAGGGTCAAGGTGCAATCCATACTGTTTTTTAATCCTTTCAAGCCACCTTACCGGGCCCTCCACCCCAAGCCAGTGCTGATATGTGATACGCCGCAGCAAAAGAAGCAGACGGGCCGCGGAAGCAGACACAGGGCTATCCGGGATATCCGCGTCTGTTTTCTCCAGGCGGCCCATCAGAAGTTTGACAACCCTTGCCATGGGATGAAGGCTTGTGACAAACGCCCTGAGCATCTCCTCCTCAAGGGAAGAAAGGGTTGTAAAAGTACGGTCAAAGAAAGGAAGAAGGGAGATAAAAAGGGGGTCGTCAACAGTCTGGAGAATCTTTTCAAGATATGCCATGAGGGCATCGGCTGCCTTGAGTTTCTGCCGCTGTTTCAGGGTGTTGACTGCCTTCACACTACGGTTTGCCCTGTAGCCGGTGGCAATATCAAGAAACATCTCCACAAGGAGTCCTATGGCTTCCGTGGCCGCGTTCGATCTGCTGTAAACCGCGAGATTTTTAAGGGCAAAGGCCCTGAGCTCTCCCACAACCACATCCCAGTTGCAAAATGGATGATGCAGTTCTATAAGCAGGTGATTTGCCGACGCAACTACTCCCTGATATTCCGATACCGCATTAACCAGTATATCATAACAGGAGTCTATCCTGATTTTCTCCCTGTCAACCGCAGTCTCCTGCCTGTTAACCTCAAGGGCACTGGATTTTTTAAACATGTTCGCTCCTTACATATGATATCAGACAGTTACCACAAACTCCGGGGTACACACAGCGTCTTCAAGCACAACGTTGTCCGCAATGTTCACACCATCCCACACAACAGTGCGGACGAGCCTGACGCCACGCCCAACAGTTACACCGGCCCCCATGCACGCCCATCCCACGACATCAAGATCATCCGGCAAAACAGTGTGTTGACCGACCGTTACCATTACGTTCCCCCTCACGCTCAACAACTCATGGCCATGGAGGTAACCGGCCACGCTCCCGATATCCTCCCATATATACCCACCTGGACAGAGCGTAGCGAGCTCAATGGCATTGCATCCCCCATATTTTACTATCACCTGGCTGAAAATTTCAACAAGGGAACCCTTTTCGCAGGGAAAGGCGGCTATCTCTTCAGGCGCTATAACCGATATGCCTGTAAAGGCGACGGCATCAGGGCCTTCATACCGGAATCCCGTCACCACCCCATCCTGGAGCCGTACATTGTTAAAGGGCTTTCTGTCATGTACCACAAGGGAGGCAGGAAAAGACGCCGTCTCATGCAGGAGAGGAAGAAGGGCAAAATCAATATCAGTGACAACATCTGAATTTACCACAAGGACCGGCGAATCCATACTGAAAAAGGAAAGGGCGTTTTTCAGGCCTCCGCCAGTTCCAAGCAGTTTATCCTCCCTTACAACATGGACAATGTCACGGAAGGGAGACGCTGCACACCATTTCTCAATGAGATGTCCCAGGTGAAAGGCGTTTATTATGATACGGGAGAACCCTTTTGCCGCAAGGGCGGCGACTGTTCTTTCCAGGTTCGGCCTGTTAAGGACAGGAAAAAGAGGCTTGGGCAGTGTGCCGGTAAGCGGCATGAGTCTTGAGCCCATACCGGCGGCAAGCACCATGGCCTGCATGCAGGACAACACGCTTCAGGCCCCGAACAGAAGGATGAAAACCGGCAATGTCCGGTTCAGCTCCGGGTAATATCAGGCTTTGCTGGCTGGACCGGTTCAGGAGATTTGCCGGATTCAGGATTCATGTCAAGCTCTTCCCTGTTAAATTCAGACTGCACGTCCCGAAGCCCCTCCTTGAAGGAACGCAGCCCCTTTCCAAGCCCTGCGCCTATCTCAGGCAGTTTTTTCCCGCCAAAGATAAAAAAGGCAATGACAAGTATAACGACCAGTTCCTGTGTTCCGAATCCAAACATTACAACCTCCTTTCAAAACAGCAAAGTGCCAGGAGAAAGGTGCAAGATACGGCTGCCTGTCTCCTGAAATTTGCCGGTCTCAGGCAGAACCGTAGCTGTGCAGTCCCGACAGGAGAAAATTCACGCCAAAATAGGTGAATATAACAGAGACAAAACCTATAATGCAAAGATATGCTATGCGTCGCCCGCTCCACCCCCGCACAAAACGCACATGCAGGGCAATGGCGTACACAAACCATGTAATAAGGGACCATGTCTCCTTGGGGTCCCAGCTCCAGTAGGTGCCCCATGCCTGATTGGCCCAGACGGCCCCTGTAATGATTCCCACGGTAAGCCACAGGAAACCGAAAACAATGGTCTGGTGCATCAGGTCATCCAGGACCTTCAGTTCCGGAAGCTGGGCAAGCATGCCTCCGCCTCCGCTGCTGTTTCCCTTTGCAAGATACATGAAACCAAGACCGCAACCCACGGCAAAGGAGGCATATCCCAGAAAGCATGTGATAACATGGGCAATAAGCCAGTTGCTTTGCAAAGCGGGTATAAGGGGCTGGATGGTGTCCTGGACATCAGGGCTGAAGGAGGCATAGGCCATGGCAAGGCAGGCAAACGGGGTGGCAAAGGCCCCTATGATCCGCCTTTTGGTCTTGAACTCGATTATAAGATAGACAAGCACGGTAACCCACGCAAAAAATACCAGTGATTCATAAAGGTTGGACAACGGGGCATGACCATAGCCAAGCTCATAGGACTCATACCAGCGCATACCTATGCCAGCCGTCTGGAGCAGCAGCCCTGCCGCAGTACAGACAGTGGCCACCACGCCAAGTTTTTCAATATGGAATATCCAGTACACAAGATAAAGCGCAGCCGCTCCAAGATAGACAAAGGTTGTAAGACTAAGCATATAGGAACTTGAGAACATTAGCTGTTTTCTCCTTCTGTTTCATTCAGGGCATCCCGCACCTTTTCAAAATCGCGCTCAAAGGCCATCCTGTTCTTGTTGGCCTGCCCGGCAAGTATCACCACATCTTCGCCATTGAACACGCCGCTCCAGAGCCACATCCTGCGATGGGCTACCCAGAAGACAACCGCAAACCCGAGAACCATGGCCAGACAACCGAACCAGACGATCCAGACCCCGGGATCCTTCTTGACCTGCAACCCTGTAAAGTAGCGTTCACTGGCATCCTCAAGGGAAATCCGGTACGCGACTCCACCGTAATTAAACTCCTTGGGCGACCCCTTGAGAATCCACATGGGCTCGCTCATGCCCGCAGCCGAAGCAAACCATATCCTGGCAGCCTCGGAACCGTGGGCATTGGGGATATACTTGGAAAGCCCGACAACAAGCCCAGCCTCCTTCCAGGGAACGCGCTCAAAGGCTGGGACCCTCAAGGTCACGGCGCTGCCATTGCTCCCGGTAATGGCAAGGGTAACTTCAGATACCGGCTGATAACTGGACTGGTAAAAGGTTACCCCCCTGTATTCAAGTGGATCGTTAACCACAATGGATTTTTTTAGCACCTCCCTGCCGCCATCAATAACGACAAGGTCAGACCTGAACTCCTTTGGAGCCCCTGTATCATAAAATGAGACATCGAAGTTGTCACACCTCAACTGGAATCCCAGGGGCACCGGCTCTCCGCTTCCGCTCTGCATGAGATGATCCGTTGTCTCCCCCTCAAGAAGCATGATTCTCCCCTTGAAACCTGTGAAGGAACCAAAAAGCGCTCCGGCAAATATCACCAGTATGCTGCAATGCAGGCCATATATTCCCCAGTAACTCCACCTGCCGGACTCACTCAGGGAAAGACGCGTCTTCTCACCGTCTCCGCCATGCCTTACGGAGCCTATCAACTGTTCAAAACGGCTGAACATTTTGTCAACCATCCCTGGAGAACGCTTTTTCCATATATGCCGGTTGGGCATTCTTGAAAGATAGTCAGGGGTGACATCAAGCAGATCTCTTGTAAAGAGCTTGATGGTGTAGGGAAGCCTTTTCAGGGTGCAAACAACAAGGTTGAGACTGAAAAGACCAAGCAGGGAGAGGTACCACCATGAATGATAGGTATCATTAATCTGAAGATTTTTTATAAGCCTGAAGCCGGTGGCGCCATATCTTTCAAGATAAAACTGCATGGATTCCCCCTGGGGGATCACAGTACCTATAATGGAGGTAACCGCAAGGGTAATAAGCAGGAAAACCGCAAGTTTTACAGACGAAAGAAGGTTTACAAGGGGATTCCCCCTGGATTTTTCCGTTTTTTTATTCATGTTATATTACTCGCAGGTGTTGTTACAGGTTGTCCGGTTGAATTTGATGAAACGGTGACGTGCGTATTTGCGCGACTTGAATTTAACAAAAACTTAACGGAAACAATTGCGTGAACCGCAAGAAACCGGCAGTAAACAGATCTTTTGAAGATGCCTGCGACAAAAAAGGCGCAGGAGCAAGATGGATATGCAGAGAGTCAACTCTCCTTTGTCCGGGAGCTACTATTTTCGTCAGGGCCATTTTCAATCTCTTTCTCCTTGTTCTCTCTAACAGATTTTTTAAAATTGCTGATACCTTTTCCCAGGCCTTCACCAATCTGCGGAAGCTTTCCCGCCCCGAAAACCACGAGAATTATAACTAAAATTACCAGCAACTCCGGCATCCCAAGCCCAAACATAAATTTCTCCCTGATATAACTGCATCTGTTGCAACGATTTACAATAAAAATATTACAGGGGCATAATAAAAGGTGAGCCGTGGGATGTCAATGTTCAGAGTGCAAAAATCGTGACAGACAGTTCATTCCGGCCAGTCTAAAAGAGCTTGAAGAGATAAT
>CAYXYO010000247.1:0-8055 GCA_964469365.1 uncultured Desulfobacterales bacterium
TGACGTCATCACCCTTGATGTAGATATGCCTGTCATGGACGGACTTACCACGCTAAAGCATATAATGGTAAAAAGTCCACGGCCAGTTGTAATGATAAGCGGCCTTGCCGACAGACCGGCAGTAACCTTTGAAGCCCTTAGAATCGGGGCTGTTGATTTCTTTCCAAAGCCTTCCGGCACCATATCCCTAGACATAAATGAAAGCGGTGACCAGCTCGCCGACCTGGTTAAACAGGCTGCCTTTATAAATCCTTATGCCATAAAAAGAGCCGGGATACCTATAAAACAAAAGGTACAGCTTCAGGGCAATTCTTTAGAAGGACTGATAACTGTACTGGCGCCTCCAGGCGCTACAGGACACCTTATCAGGCTTCTGGCCAACATATCCCCTGACAAATCCTGTGCGGTTATCGTTATTCAAAATTTCTCAGACGATGTGCTTGCCTCATATTCCTTGAAAATGGATGAACTCCTGCCATGGAAAGTAAAAAACGGCCTGGACAGTAGCTCGTTATCGCCAGGCACATGTGTTCTTGCCTCAGCACACAACCCGCTGACATTCAGTAATAAAGACACATACCATGAAGTTGCTCCCGGCAACTCTGGCGGCGGAGTTGAAAATATGATGACAGAGCTGGCAACCAAATTTCAGGAAAGGCTTCTCAATGTAATTTTTGGCGGCGTGGACAAAACAGGGATCAACGGCATTAAAAATATAGCGGCCCAAAACGGCACCAGTATTGCTCTTGCATCAGACAAATGTGTTTACAGCAGGTTGACTGAAGCCTCTGTGTCAAAAGGATTGGCAGAGCAGGTGGAATCAGAACAGTCTCTATGGGACAAGGTAAATCATTTTATGGAAAAAATAAAGGGGTAATTAATAATATTGGCTTGCATGCGCCTGATTTTACACACTATGAGGTGGTTAATGTTCTTAATTAAGTTGGCAGAGTAGGCCGGGGAAATTAATCGCTTGCCAGCTTGATTCTACAAAATTGATTGAAACCCGGCAGTAATTATTGATAAGATTTTTTAGCGGGAAACATTAAAATGGGGGTTCAAGGCAATTCTATGTCAGACAGAGAGAAAACCAGGGTGCTTGTAGTGGATGATTCTCCTCTCATGTGCCGGGTTATAACTGATATACTGAACAATGATAACGGGATAACCGTTGCCGGCGAGGCCAGGAGCGGGACAGAGGCTTTACTGGCTCTCGCATCCGGCAAGTACGATGTATGCACCCTGGATGTGCATATGCCTGGCATGAGCGGTTTGACTGTTCTCAAACATATCATGATCAAATCGCCCCTGCCCACCTTGATGGTCAGCGCTTTTACATCAGAGGGAGCGAGAACAACCTTTGATTCTCTCAGGTATGGGGCGGTTGACTTCTTTCACAAGCCTTCCAGGGACAATGGCAGCGACATGATTGAGCAGGCAAGAAAACTGTGTGCCAAGGTTAAGAAGGTGGCCAGGGTGCAGGTCTCAGCAGCCCGATATCTCAGGCTTAAACCTGCCAACAGAAAGAAAGAGGCGGTCTCAGCAGCCTGGAATGGCAAACATATTGCCGTGTTAAGGACATCTACAGGAGGATATGCTGCCCTTTTGTCTTTTCTTCCCATGCTGCAGGCCCCGCCAGCAATACCTGTCATTGTTTCCCTTGGTGTAACAAGGGAGCACTTGGGTGCCTTTGTGAATTATATCCGGGAATTTGTAGCCTGCGAGCTGGTGATTCCGGAAGGTAGTACCTGTCTTGAGCAGGGGAAAGTATATTTGCTTGCTGATAATGATGCCGCCGGGATAGAAAAAGAAGGCGAAAAGTGGTGTATGGAGGTTACGGAACGCACAGACTTTACTGACATGGAAGGCGCCATAGATCTTATACTTTTCGGAATTGCTGAACATTTTACCGAAGGGGCCATGTTCCTCGCCCTTTCCGGTGATGGTGTACAGGGTCTCAGCGGCGCAAAAGAAATTAAAAGGAATGGCGGCGTGGTGTTGGCCCAGAAGCCGACGACATGCCTTGCCCCGGGTTTGCCCAGAAAGATAATCCGTGAAACCGCTTGTGAAACCGGCAGTATTCCTGAACTCGTCCAAAAAATATCAGGCTGGGGCAATGGATAATGGAACATACAGACGTAGCAGGCATGGAAGGCATGACTGAACACCTTTCCACTTCACACAACAAAATAGGTTTTACCGCTGAAGTGCGTTCAGTTAATCTGGCAGACCTGATTCAACTTGCCTGCCTTGAAGGCAACAATCGTTGTCTTGTTGTCACAACAACATACAAAAGTGGCAGGATATTTTTTTCAAAGGGTGAAATAGTACACGCGGAAACAGATAATCTCACGGGCACAGACGCCTTTTTTGAGATAATGTCATGGCAGTCAGGAGAAATAAGCCTTGATCATGGTGAAACCTCAAAAATTTCCATTGACATGTCATGGAACTTTCTCCTGATATAGGCATTGCGGAAAATTGATGAAGGCAGCGACACGACAAAGCAACAGGCGACAACAGAAGTGCTTATCGTTGACGACTCTTCCCTGATAAGCAAGGCCCTGAGAAAACTTTTTGATGAAAATCTGGGGGTCAGGGTAGCAGGCGAAGCACCCAACGGCAAGGAAGCCCTCAAATTTATGCAAAGCCATACCCCTGATCTTGTAACCCTGGACATAAACATGCCGGTTATGAGTGGTGATGTAACCATCAAACATATAATGATACGTTCACCTGCGCCGGTATGCCTTATAAGTGGTATTGACAAAAACTGTTATGCCAAAATGATGGACTTCATACGGCTTGGGGCAGTAGATGTAATTTCCAAACCTGAAGATGGACATTCATGGGAAAAGGTAGAAAAACGACTGGCCTCAGTCATAGACCGGTTACAGGACCTCCATATCAAAAATATCAGACGTGCCAGAACCCCTGTTAAGGCCAGGGAAAAAATACATCCGGTTTTCCCGGCAGAAAAATTGCTGGTAATCCTGGGCGGCACAGGAGGATTGCTGGAGCTTCAGAAGATAATGCCTGTGCTTTCGCTTGGAGCCAAAACGGCAGTAGTGGTCTTTCAGGACATGTGCGATGAACTGGGCAGTTACTTTGCCTCCTATATGGATGCCTTTACTTCTTATCTAACCACTGACATGAAAGAGGAAAATTTTTTACTTGGCGGACAGTGCCTTGTCGGGCCCTGGACAGGCAACTGGGAAATACGCGCCACGGATGATAATGGCTACTCCCTTGTCTGCACAGACAACAGCGGCAACCTTGAACTGGACAATATGCTTATTACAGCTTCAGAATTCCTTGGTACAGCCCTTAGGGTATTTGTACTGAGTGGTTGCGACCTGGATATTGAGATAGGAATTGAGAGCGTATCCAGCGGCGGTGGGACTGTTCTGGTACAGACTCCCGAGACGTGTCTGCATCCGGCACCCCTTATCAAGATGACAGCCATGGAACTTGAAGACAAATGTATAGATGTTGAAAAACTTTCTGACGAACTAACAGATTTTCTTGAATAAGAAACCGCACCACGGAAAATAAAAAGATGTTTGTTATCAGGAATGGCTGTGTATAGTGTCGGCAATAAAGGGAAAAGGTTGTGAAACGTATTTTAATTGTTGATGATTCAAGCTTTATGCGTAAAAGGTTACGCAACACCTTGGAAAAAGCAGGATATGAAGTTGCCGGTCAGGCCAAAGATGGACATGAAGGCTATACCATGTTTATGGATATTAAACCTGATGCTGTGATCATGGATGTGACCATGCGCGGCACGGATGGCATAGAAAGCGCTTCCATGATACTGGACTCCGATCCGGAAGCTGTAATAATCTTTATGAGCCTTGTTACTGACCCTGACATACACGCCAAGGCTGAAGACTTGGGAAAAGGTTTTGTAGGAAAGAATGATCACGCAGGTCTTTTAAAACTTCTTGATTCGAATTTACAGAAATAAGTATGTATTGCTTGGAAAAACAGCAGCAAGTCATATGCAGGAGATAAAATGAATCAGATAGATCAGGAAATGTGGCAGGATTTCGTTGTCGAGGCTGAAGAAAACCTTCAGGAAATTGAGCCTAATCTGCTGCTGATAGAACAGGAATCAGACAATATTTCTCTTTTAAATGACTGTTTTCGCAACATGCACAGTATAAAGGGCGCTGCAAACTACATGGGTCTGACCGGAATAGCTACCCTGGCCCACAGGATAGAAACCCTTTTTGACAAAATCAGGCAGGGTGAAATTTCAGTAAACCATAATGTGATGGATGTAATATTCGCAGGGACAGACAGGATCAAAAAACTTACAGATGAAGTGGCTGACAACCATGAAGAAAAGAGTGAAATAGCTGACATACTGGAATCCCTTGACCTGGTCATAGAAGGTAAAGATGTGGAAACAAGTCCGCCCCTGACCACAAAAGAGGATGATTCTGACAAACCGGAAACTGCCCCGGATGAATTTGAGCCAGACGAAGACCCGGAACTCTTTGCCATATACCGGGAAGAGATGATAAGCCTGTATGAGCATCTTGTACAGACAGCCATGTATGATGAGATATCTTTCTCTTCAGTCCAGGACATCCTGGGCAACATGGCCCGTGTTACCAATTATGTAGCCAGGGATCACCTCCTTGAACAGATCAACAATATCCGTGAAAACCTGAGCGAAAAGGAGGAACAGGATATTCCGGCTCCGGAAGCAGTGGCAATGATACTCAAGGATGTGGAGTCTGTTCTCAGGGAAGATATGGGCAACGACTTCACGCCCGCAGCATTTAATGAGCCAGCCACATCCACAAGCGTTGAAGAAGATGAAGAGCTGTACAGCATATTTCTTGATTTCGTAAGGGAAACAGCATGGCCTCTGGCCAATATTCCTGCCGCCTATAACGGCAAATGGCTGTCATTGTGTCAGGATGCAGTGGAAAAACTGAAGATTTCCGCAAACTACATGGATTACATGGAAGTAACCGCACTTCTCGAGGAGTGGGAGGCCATACTTGCCAGGCAGGTGGACACGGAAGTCCTTGAAAAGGATACCCTTGACGAATTGTGGCGCAAATTTATATCCATGTTGCCTGGTCTTGATGCGGATGACCCGGCCTTTTTCACAGTGCCTGATGGAGTTGAGCTCGATGAACCTGAAAACAAGGCTGATCAGGACAAAAACGACGAGGTTGATGAACAAACAGAAGAAACATTATCCATAGAGACCGGCGACCCTCTTTCTGCCGCCATCCTTTCGGGAATTACAGGCGAGGAAGTTTCAGAATCATCCGTATCAGACAGGGCTGCCAGGGATATATCAGAGTTTGAACAGGAAGCAGAACGTGCTGTAAAAACTGAAACCAAATCCGGGAAAAAATCCGAGCAGCAGTCTGTCAGGGTTGACCTTGAAAAGATAGAGTCCATCCTGGAGGAGGTAGGCGAACTTGTTATCCTCAGATCCGGTCTTGCAAGGACAGCGGAACAGATGAAAAACATCTATGGTTCCTGGATGGAAAGACGCCTGTTAAACACCGGAGACATCAAACCGTTCAAGGAATCCATGTTAAACCTCGTCGAACAGGCTTCTGTCCTGGAAAGGGTTGTGCGCCAGCTGCAGGACGGCGTCATGCGCATGAGGATGTTTCCCATTGAAAACCTGTTCAACAGATTTCCGAGGATGGTCCGGGATCTGGCCCGCAAACTGGACAAGGAGGTTGAACTGGTAATCGAAGGCGCGGATACAGAGCTTGACAAAAGGGTGATGGAGCAGATGGCAGACCCCATGCAGCATATTATCAGAAACGCTCTCTCCCATGGTATTGAACCGGCTTCTGAACGCCGCAGCCAGGGAAAATCACCACGTGGCACCATACGGTTGACCGCCGGTCAGGAAGGCAACTCGGTAATCATATCCGTCACGGATGATGGCAGGGGGCTGGACCGCAAGGCCATTACGGAAAAGGCTGTATCCAGGGGATTAATAAATGAGGCCGATGTCGCCAGGCTTGATGACACATCTGTCTGGGAGATGATATTCATGCCTGGCATATCAACTGCCAGCGAAGTTTCTGACGAAGCGGGCAGGGGGGTCGGCATGGATGTGGTAAAACAGAATGTGGAAGGCATTGGCGGCACTGTTTCCATCAGTTCAGCCTCTGGCAGGGGTACGTCCATCAAGATAAAAATACCCCTTACCCTGGCCATTATCCATGTGCTTCTTGTCCAGGTGGGAAGGCAGAAAATGGCGGTTCCGCTGTCTGCCGTACAGGAGACTTTCAGGATTTTCACAGACAACATAAGTGTGATTGACGGACAGGAAATCATATCTGTCAGACAAGATACAGTGCCCTTTATCAGAATAGGGTCAGTATTTCATGGGACAGGCGCTAAGGCGGATGCAAGGAAACTGTTTGCGGTAAGGATACAGCATGGCGACATGGAAGTATGCCTTGGTGTTGACAATCTGCTTGGACAACAGGAAATAGTGATTAAACCCCTTGCTGAATATCTGACGGATCAGCCGGGATTTTCAGGGGCCACAGTGCTTGGCGACGGTTCCATAGCACTGATACTTGACATATCCGCCATTATGGAAAGGGCCAGGAAAGCGCTGAAGCTACGCGCTCCTGACAGGGAATCTACTGTCTGAAACAGCTTATTGATACCCTGCAACCCGCCGGGTTATAGTCAAATCTGGTAAGGTGGTCCGCCTGATTTGACACCCAAAGCGATTCAAGTTTATACTGTTAAACATAAACTTGGCCGTGAAAATACCCCTCTGAACAGACAGATACCCCTTTAGGTCGCAGGGACTCCCCCTAAAACCACCACGACCTTTCTGGCCTGTCTTCCGACTGTACCTCCTGTTATGATTTTCATCATCAGGGGTGGCAAGATGCCTTGTCATGAAAGTTTGGCTTACTTGTTACTTCTAAATAATTGTTCCACCGTTTTCATTGGTAAAAACATTCTGCTTTTATCGTTTTTTTTATACAGATGATGAAACCCATATTTCTGATAAAATATCTCTACCGGTTTGTTGAGGCAATCGACGACAACTGCATAGGCATGCATTTGCTGATTAATCTTCCATAAAAATTCAAGTGCATTAACAAGCGTGATTTTGCCTAGCTGTTGTCCCTGAACCTTTTTGTTTACTGCTAATTGTGCAATAAGAAGAACCGGTACAGGGTAGTGTGGCAATGATTTAGATAAACTTTGAGGTAATGTTTTTCTTTGGATAGAACTTGGGGCAACCGTATAGAAAGAGCAAATAGGATATTTTTGAGTGGATAGCTGTTCTGTACCGGGCAGCACCATTGTTTTGCTTACACCGACTTTCATGTGACGCAAAGCATGCCGCTGCAGAAAAGTGTTTAATTCTGCTGAACCACAATCAAAAGATGTTCTATCGTGGAAAGCTTTATTTAACCCAACAAAGGTTTTACTGCATTTCATCTAATTCCCTGCTTTTTGGTAAAAGCAGCGGCATCCACCAACTTTTTATTTGGTGGTTGCACTTCGTCACATACCTGGATGAACTTGTCAAAAACATCATTTTTAACTGTCATGCTTTCATATTGCTGGATAACTTTTGTTGAATTCTCGTCAATAAGTTTAACAATATATTCAGTTAAGCTCCTCATCCCGAGGAGGGCAGATGCTTTTTCAGCTTTTTCCTTGATCTCAGGACGTAATCTCATGTCTAGACGTGCAGTGGCCATGATTGCCTCCTTTCTTGATAAGAGCAATTACAAATGCATTATTAAATGCATAACTCATAACAGCCAAACCGTCAACAGGTACAGACAATTTCCGTACATTTTTATGCGTTTTGCCCTTAGTGTCACAAGAACACTACAAAACAATAAAGGGGCTCCGGCTCAAGAGATTTCGACCTTAACATGACAAAATTCACTTTCCACGATTAAACTGCTGTGGTTTCAGGATGATAAATCCCCATTCTGCCCGGAGTGTTATAAAGGAAACGAAAAAACACTCCACATGTTAATAAAAGAGTCAGCAAATCATCCGGGAAAAACAGACTTT
>CAYXYO010000248.1:0-3274 GCA_964469365.1 uncultured Desulfobacterales bacterium
TCATGCACAGTCTCAACAGTGCCGTCAGACAGCCGTTTTTCCCTTACCCTGCGTTCAGTTGTAGCGTAAACAGCCCTAACCCCCATGCTGATCGCGTATCGCACCACGAGGAAGACCGCTCCGAACTCACCCTGGACCAGCAGGATGTCTCCCCTTGAGGCCGTATCTTCCAGCCATGCGAAAACATTGGACAGAAGAGGCCTCAGCCCATCAATATCAGGCGGAATACTGCTCCAGCCCAGCGACACATCATCAGGAGGATGGATAAAGTCAATCACGTTCCACAGTTCTCTGGCCTGTCTGACCTGTTCATCTGAAAGAGTGTGATTGAAAAGAACAAGCATACTGCACATACCAGCCTCCATTCCCATGATTTTATACTCTGGCAAATTAAGATACAACCTGAACGCATCTTTTGCATCTATATTTCATAACGGACAGGTCGGAATTTTTCGTAAAAAAATGACAAAAAAAATCAGCAGGAGAGACGGAAAACCGCCTATCTGTAACTGAACGGAAACCATCGCGCAGGGTCCTCAACGAGTCTTTCACAAATATCCCTGGCGGTTCCGCAAGACACAAGAGATTGGAAATGCTGCGTATTTATGACATCTGCATTCTCATCGGGCATACATGAAAGCCTCTCCACAGAGCTGTACCCTCTCTCCGAGGCAATAGCGTAAACGTGCATGTATGCCAAGGGAAGCATGGCCATAATCTTTACCGTAACGCCGTTTGAAAAGGCTATGTCCGCTGAACGCTCCAACACACAGCGGGCAGTCTTCA
This sequence comes from uncultured Desulfobacterales bacterium, assembly GCA_964469365.1. Classification (GTDB taxonomy): domain Bacteria; phylum Desulfobacterota; class Dissulfuribacteria; order Dissulfuribacterales; family QOAL01; genus CAYXYO01. The sequence goes on from CAYXYO010000248.1 coordinate 787, forward strand.
TATCGCCTGCCTGCGCGAATATCCTGCCCGCATTCAGGGCGGCGAGCTGAAACGGATGCGTCCCATGTCTGAACACCGCAGATGCGGCATTTCTCAGGTCATCAATATCTGCTTTGCTTTCCGTGTCCGCAATAAATCTCAGGGTCAAGGCCAGCATATAGGGAAAATCAATGTCATGCCTGTCTTCATTCACAGACATCGCACCCCACATGGCAATCGCATCACGCACACTCATACCGAGATATCGCTCAAGCACGTCAGCGGCATCTTCATGCAATCCCGCGTCCAGCAGGGCATAGACAAGATAATTGTCAAGCCGCTTATGTTCATTACAAAAAGTCGAACCAAATGCCTTTCTGGATCTGCGAAGGTGCAAAACAACATTTTCAAGCCATTCAGGACCGCAAAAAGCGTAATTCTGCGCCACAGAACCATACATGGCTCCAAGGTTCCATGAATCACGTCCTGAAAGCTCACGCATCTTTTCTTCCAGTTCAAGCACGGCAAGGAAGTCGGCAGGCAGCTCAGGTTCGAAGAGATAACGGTTATGCCTTTCCGCCACCAAGTTATAATGGATATATTTTGACGAAAATTCACTGTTCACCCTCTCCGCAATGGCGCCTGCCCTTTCAAGCCACTTCCTTGCCCTTTCAGGGTCACCTGCATGGTTGCTGAACGCTATCTCGTAAGCAGCGATTTCAAGGAGACTGTTTATTGCGTCAGGCCTGCTTACCGCAAGTTCTTCCATGCTTTCAGGTTCGACAATGCCTGACAGCGGATTTTCACTCTTCCCCGAGGAAACGACATTTCTCAATGCCCCGGCAATCAGAGGCAGCATGTCAATACGTCTTTCCGATATCCCGGCAAGCATACGGTCGAACATGCCGTTTTTTATCATTATATCAGGAATGAGATGCAGATTTGCGAGAAACAGACCCGGCTCATTGCGACATGCGGCCGCAAGACACACCCTTGAATTTTGCGGCACTGCTCCAAGGACAGCAGCGATTTCCAAGGCTTCGGCCAGGCTGCGGCACGGCACGCTGTTTTCCGGAAAGGAAAAAGTTGCGGAGTCAGGCACAACAAGCACAGCCTCCATGGCTTCTGCATATCTGCTCTTTTGCATGACCATACCCGCAGGCTGTAATGTTCCACGGGAATCCACCGCGCCTGTGGCAAAAAAACGGATGCCAAATCCGCTGTTTTCCATGTCTGCGGCAATAAAGGAAATCGCGAGGGCCGCCGGAAGCCCTATTGAAGGGCCATCTACCGGGAAATCGTATTCAGGCAGAAGAGGTAAAAATATCTTGAGGCCGCTCGATATGCCTGGCTCAAGAAGTGTTGCGGCATCGCAGGCCAATGATATGGCTTCCATGCCATCTGTTCCCACTCCACAGGCGGCAACGCCTTTTCCTTTATTGGAAGGGTTCAAGATACCGGCAAGAAACCATACAATGCCGGATACATCTTGCCTGCATGTCAGAACCGGCATCAATGTCCAGCGTCCGGCCAGCATCTCATCAACGCCTGCCGGCACATCCAAATCCTCTATCTCCAGTCTGCACACATCTGGCAATGCGATGGAGTCTGCCCTGCAGGAATCACAGCCTGCCACCACACCAGAAAATAACCAAAGGGAAAACAGCGGCAAAAGCCCACGGCTGCCAGCCAACTCCGCCGCCAGTTCAATTTCATCACTCTCCACTGCTCCAGGCAAGACGCATGGAGTTCTGAACACCTGCTCAGCAATATACGGATTTTGAAGCAGGAGGTTTGTGATCTGGGAAAAAGATAACCTGTTGACACATTTCATAATGCCGCCATGTCAACCGGCCTTTTCAGTTACTATTCTTATCTTCAGTTTTCCATCCTTCACCTTTGCCTCATCAAGTTCAAAGGATGCCCAGAACATATTGCCGTCCGCTCCGTTCATGCCCGGCACCGGATCGTACAGCCACTCTTCATCTTCCCAGGCGAATAGCCAGGTAGCGCGACCACCAGCCACCTCATCGAAATCAACCGCCTTTCCCGCAACCGCGAGGACACCGTTGTTGTAATCCTTGAAAGTAACATCTATACGGACAGGATGGACATCTGTTACCATGCCATTTCGCATGACAAAGTTCATTGCCATCACCATATCTTCATCTGACGCGGCGGCAGCGGCAAGGCGATACATTGACACAGGCAATTCCGCCGCAAACATTACATGGCGCAAGGAAACTCCATCAGGCATGTTGTCAGGCATGACCAGACCCAATCCTTTCATCTCCTTCACATGGCTGTCTCCAGCGGCATGGCTAAGACCTGAAACAATATGGACGGGCCTATCATCTGTTACACGGTCCAAGGACCGCTCCGCTTACAGATGCCCAGCCGGCCAGTACAAGACGTTTAAGTCCATTACCAGGAATGGTTTCCACCACCTCCCTGCCCTTCATGATTTTCAGGGTCTCCCCGTCCCTTTTCAGATAACAGCCTTTTTCCA
>CAYXYO010000249.1:0-15282 GCA_964469365.1 uncultured Desulfobacterales bacterium
GCCGGAATGAAGGATGTCAAGGTGTTTCATGCGGGTACTGCTGAAATGGATGGCCATGTCGTTACTTCCGGTGGCAGGGTCCTTGGGGTGACTGCCCTGGGAGATGATGTGAAAAGCGCCATCAGGAGGGCTTACAAGGCAGTTTCAAAGATTTCCTGGAAGGGTATGTATTACAGAAAGGATATTGGCAAAAAGGCCCTTGACAGAGAGGATGACTGGAGCCTTGGCAGGACCCCGGAGGTAGGCATTATCATGGGCAGTCCGAGCGACATGGATGTTATGAAGGCGGCTGCCGCGGTGCTCCGTGATTTTGAAGTGCCATGTGAGATAAAGGTCGCTTCGGCCCACAGGTCGCCTGCCCTTGCGGCCCGTTACGCGGCAGAGGCAGAGGAGCGCGGCCTGAAGATGATTATTGCCGGGGCTGGCATGGCCGCCCATCTTGCCGGGGCCATGGCGGCCCATACCCACCTGCCTGTAATAGGAGTGCCTGTTGACAGCTCTTCACTCAAGGGGATGGACGCCCTCCTTGCCACTGTGCAGATGCCTCCCGGAGTGCCTGTGGCAACCATGGCCATAGGCCGGGCAGGCGCGAAGAACGCGGCCATGTTCGCAGTGGAGATACTTTCCCTTTCAGACAAGGAACTTCGTGGCAGGCTGCTTGAGTTCAGGAAAAGACAGGCAGAGGCGATAGAGGAAAAATTTTAGGGCGTTCCGAAAGGGGATTTGGGGTTCAGGGCCGGTATAGCCGCATGGATTTTTCTGAAGAGTGTTCCGGGGTTTTTCCTGAAACTGACAGCAGACAAATAGAGAAGGCGGCCGACCTTCTCCGCTCCGGCGGGGTGGTTGCCTTTCCTACCGAGACAGGTTACGGGCTTGGGGCTTCTGTTTTCAGGGAAACAGGCCGGTTTAACAACAAGGGACTTGAGAAGATATACGCCATAAAGCAGAGGCCGTCACACAAACCCCTTCTTGTGCTGGCAGATTCCATTGATATGCTTGGTATGGTAAGCGATCATGCCCTTGAAGGTGTCGCGGCCCTGCTTGTTTCAAAATTCTGGCCAGGTCCGCTCACCCTGCTTTTCAGGTCCGCGCCGGGTTTGCCATGGCCCCTGTGCGGTGATACCGGCAAGGTGGGAGTCAGGATATCAAGCCATCCCTGGGCGACCGCCCTTGTAAGGGCCGTCGGTTTTCCGGTTACGGCAACAAGCGCCAATCTTTCAGGCATGGATATGGCCCTGGCTCCTGCTGATGTTGAGAGACAACTTGTTTCTCCAGCCCCTGACATGATACTTGACGCTGGCGTCATAAGAGGCGGTCTGCCATCAACAATCGTGGATTGCGCCATGTCGCCTCCGGTTCTGGTCAGAAGGGGCATGATTGACCGGACAAGGCTTGTAATGGCCGGTGTGGAGTGCGGTCAGTGAGGTCATAGATGATGGTGTTTTATGTTGATGAGGCGGCAATCAGAAAAGAGAAGGCAAAGGCAAGGCAGTTACGCAAAACCGGATAGTGGCGTAAACGGATTGCGGCCGGAAGGTGTTACTATTGCGGCAAGAGCGTCCCGCCGGACAAACTTACCATGGATCATGTGGTGCCCCTGTCAAGGGGCGGAAAAAGCGCCAGGAACAACCTTGTCGCTGCATGCAAGGAGTGTAATAACCGGAAGAAAAATTCCCTTGTGTTTGAGTGGGAGGAGTATCTTCTGAAGCAGTAGAGCTGTTGTCAGAGATGTTAAAGAATACCATGAAATATAAGGAGGATGGTTTATGTGTGGTATAGTTGGATACGCTGGCAGAAAGAATGTTCTTCCCATACTGTTGGACGGCCTTAAACGGCTTGAGTACAGGGGATACGATTCCGCCGGAGTCGCATGGCTTGTTGACGGTGAGATAAAGCGTGTCAGGGCCGAAGGCAAGCTGCTGAACCTGGCTGACGCCCTTGAGCCCTTCAGGGGTACAGGGAGTCATACCGGGATAGCCCATACAAGATGGGCCACCCACGGCGCGCCCAACGAGGCAAATGCCCATCCCCATACTGACTGTTCAGGAGAGATAGTTGTTGTGCATAACGGCATAATTGAAAACTATTTCTCATTGAGGGAAGGCCTTATGGAAGAGGGGCATGAATTCCGGTCGGAAACCGATACAGAGGTCCTGGCGCATCTCATAGAGAAATACCTTGATGATGATCTGGTAAAGGCGGTGCGAAGGGCGCTTTCAGACGTGAAGGGTGCCTTTGCCATGGGGGTCATGTGGCAGCATAGGCCCGATACCCTTGTGGCTGTTCGCAAGCAGAGCCCGCTGGTCCTCGGCATAGGTGAAAACGAGAGTTTCATGGCATCTGATATCCCTGCGCTGCTTCCATATACAAAGGATGTTGTTTTTCTCAATGACGGAGACCTTGCCGTTCTTTCAAGCGTAGGCGTGCATATCATGGATTTCACAACCGGAGAGCATGTGCAACGGGAGGTCAAGACAATATACTGGGATGCCGCCATGGCTGAAAAGGCGGGTTACAGGCATTTCATGCTGAAGGAGATATTTGAACAGCCCCAGTCCATTGCCAACACCTTCAGAGGGCGTGTTGACCTCGAAACAGGGACAATAAACATACCGGAGCTTGAAGGGTTCAGGGAGCGTATCTCAGAGATGACCCGTATCATCCTGCTGGCATGCGGAACTTCCTGGCATGCCGGGATGGTAGCCAGGTACTGGTTTGAGAAGTGGTTTGGCGTACCTGTTGAGGTGGAGCTTGCTTCTGAATTCAGGTACAGGCAGCTTGTGATTGACAGGGATGTCCTGGTGATTCCCATATCACAGTCCGGCGAGACAGCCGATACCCTGGCCGGCATGGCCAAGGCGAGGGAGGCCGGCGCCATGGTCGTTTCAATATGTAACGTGGTGGGAAGCTCTGTTACCCGTGAATCTGATGCCACAGTCTATACGCACGCCGGACCGGAGATCAGCGTCGCTTCAACCAAGGCGTTTACAAGCCAGCTTACGGCCCTGTATGTTACGGGTTTGTGGATTGCCTCGGCAAGGGGCAACATGTCAGGGGATGATGTGCGGGACAAGGTATCCCCGCTGCTTGCAGTGCCGGACCTGCTTGAGAAAAATCTTGAACTGTGGCGCGAACAGGCTGCCTCAATTGCACAGGAATATTATACATACAATGATTTTCTCTTTCTTGGCAGGGATGTTAATTTCCCGGTTGCCCTTGAGGGGGCACTGAAGCTCAAGGAGATATCATATATACATGCGGAAGGTTATGCGGCAGGCGAGATGAAGCATGGGCCGATCGCCCTTATTGACCATAACATGCCGGTGGTTGCCATAGCGCCCAGGGATCATGTGTATGAAAAGGTGGTGAGCAATATTGAGGAGGTAAGGTCAAGAAAGGGCATCATAATCGCAGTCGGGGATGAAGGGGCTGAAGAGCTGGAAAGGATAGCGAACTCCCTTATGACCCTGCCCCATGTCAATGACAGTGACATTGTTCCCTTTATATGCACTGTCCCTTTGCAGCTTCTCGCCTATGAAACCGCGTGCATGAAGGGGTGCGATGTGGATCAGCCCAGAAACCTCGCCAAGAGCGTTACCGTGGAATAGAAAATGGGAAAATAATGAATAATAAAAAGATACTTGTTACCGGGGCCGCCGGTTTTATAGGTTTTCATCTTTCGGAACGCCTTTTGAAAGAGGGCAGGGAGGTTGTGGGCCTTGATATTGTTAATGACTATTATGACCCTGCCATAAAGGAGGCCCGTCTTGCAATTCTCAAGGCCTATCCGGCATTTTTACATGCGAGGCAGGATATGGCTGACCGGGAGGCTACCGCGGAACTGTTCAGGGCTGAAAAATTTGACGCGGTGGTCAATCTTGCGGCCCAGGCAGGCGTAAGGTACTCCCTTGTAAATCCCTGCTCATATGTCGATTCCAATATGTCGGGCTTTGTAAATATCCTTGAAGGATGCAGGCATAACGGCGTCAAGCACCTGGTCTTTGCTTCTTCAAGCTCTGTCTATGGTTCAAACACGAAGATGCCTTTCAGCGTGCATCATAATGTTGATCATCCCGTATCCCTTTATGCCGCAAGTAAAAAGGCAAATGAGCTTATGGCCCATACCTACAGCCATCTTTTCGGTCTTTCATGCACAGGGTTGCGCTTTTTTACAGTCTATGGCCCCTGGGGCAGGCCTGACATGGCGCTTTTTCTCTTTACAAAGGCCATACTGGAAGACAGACCCATCAATGTGTTCAATTATGGAAAGATGAAAAGGGACTTTACATATATTGATGATATTATTGAAGGCGTTGTCAGGGTGCTTGACATGCCTGCCTCTTCCAATCCTTCCTGGGACGGGAACGCGCCTGACCCTTCCACAAGCTACGCACCTTACAGGATATATAATATAGGCAACAACGCCCCCATGGAGCTCATGCGTTTTATAGAGATCCTTGAGGATGTCCTTGGCAAAAAGGCAGAAAAGAACCTTATGCCCATGCAGCCTGGCGATGTGCCTGTTACCTATGCGGATGTTGAGGACCTGATGGCTGATACCGGTTTCAGACCTGAGATAACTCCCGAGGAGGGCATACCAAGATTTGTTGAGTGGTACAGGGAATATTTCAGGGTATAGGCAGTTTGACTATTCAGACAACCGTGGCAGACAGTGAAGAGATACTATCCGGTTTTTCTTGATCTTTGCGGCAAAAGGGTGCTTGTGGCCGGAGGCGGCGAGGTCGCATTGCGCAAGGTGCTGAAGGCCCTTGAAGCAGGGGCGTCCATACTGATTGTAAGCCCTGAACTCTGTCAGGAGCTTGCGGATGTTGTCAGGAATGAAGATGGCGTCACCTGGATAAGGAAAGAGATCTCCAGACATGACATACCTGATGACGCATGGCTTGTTATTGCGGCGACAAATGAGCCTTCTGTTCAGCGAATGCTTTATGAAGAGGCAGGGAAGAGAAAAATCTTTTGCAATATTGTTGACCAGCCGGAGATTTCCAGTTTTATTGTCCCTTCCAGCATAAGATGCGGAGACCTTGATGTGGCCATGTCAACCGGTGGGCGCAGTCCGGCCGTGGCCAAGCTTGCCAGAAGGGAACTCCAGGAATATTTTGACTGGAAATGGGACATCTTCCTGGAGATCGCCGGTATGTTCAGAAAGGTGGTGCTTGATTCAGAGCTTGCCGCCGGTCAGAAGGGTGAGATATGCGCTGCCATGGGCAATCCTGATGTTCTCAGGTGGATATCCGAGAACAGGATGGACAAGGTCAGTGAATGGATCTCTGTGATATCTGGAAACGAACTTGAGGATGCCCTGGCTCCTCTTAAGGCACATGTCATGTCCGTTGAACAGCGGAATGGAAAAGACTCCGGAAAAGATGAATAACTTAATCTTTATAGCCACTCTGATACTCTATTTTTTCAGCATGGCAGGCTTTCTGGCCGCCTTTCTTTCCATGAGGAAGGGGGCTGAGAAGGTGGCCTGCCTTTTCCTGTACGCAGGCTTTGCCGCTCACACGGTATGCGTGGCGGCAAGGTGGATTTCAGACGGTCATCCTCCCCTTGTGAACATGTTTGAGACCCTTTCATTTTTCGCATGGGTTCTTGCGGGTCTTTTCATATTGCTTCAGTATGGATACAGGTTGAAGTCCGCAGGCGCCTTTGTCATGCCGCTGGTGGTTATGATAATGACCACGTCAGCCATGCAGTCACGGGAGGTCATGCCGCTTCCCCCTGTGCTTAAAAGCGCGTGGCTGCCTGTTCACGCCACGGTATGCCTTGTCTCCTACGCCCTTATGGCCCTGGCCTTTGCCATTGCGGTTATGTATCTGCTTCAGGAACGGCAGATAAGGAAACGCAGGTTCGGTTTGCTGTTCAGTCGGCTGCCTTCCCTTGAGACCCTGGACAGGATAACTGAAAAGTGTCTGAAAATCGGTTTTCCACTTCTCAGCCTGGGTATTATTACAGGGAGCATCTGGGCTGACCAGGCATGGGGGACGTACTGGTCATGGGACCCGAAGGAGACGTGGTCCCTTGTGGTCTGGTTTCTGTATGCCGCCCTGCTGCACCAGAGGCTTACCACGGGCTGGAGGGGCCGAAAGGCCGCATGGCTCACCATCGCAGGCTTTGCAGCCATCTGTTTCTCGTTTGTGGGAGTAACCTATCTTCTGCCAGGGGCACATTCATATGCAACCTGGTTTGAATAGATCTGAAATACTCCTGCTGGGAGTCAATCACAAGAGCGCCCCTGTGGAGGTGCGTGAAAAACTGGCCCTCAGGGAGACCGATGATAATCCCCTTGAGCTTTTCAGCAGGATAGACGGATGTGACGAGGTGGTGTTTCTCTCCACCTGCAACAGGGTGGAGCTTGTTGCGGCAGGCCCGGATATCCTGTCGGCAGCGGAGAGAATCAGGGATGTGTGGGCCGCGGAGGCTGGCCTTGAGCCGGTCCTGCTTGACAGACATCTGTACAGACATCATCAGGAAGATGCCGTGAGGCATCTGTTTATGGTCGCCTCAAGCCTCGATTCAATGATAGTGGGGGAGCCTCAGATACTGGGCCAGTTGAAGGATGCCTTCAGGAATGCCCTGGAGTCTGATACCACTGGCCAGATACTTACACGTCTTTTTCAGAAGTCATTTACCGTTGCCAAAAGGATACGGACAGAGACCAGGATTGCCAGCCAGGCTGTTTCCATAAGTTTTGCGGCAGTGGAGCTTGCCAGAAAGATATTCGGGGATCTTGGCGGCAAGACCGCCATGCTCATTGGCGCGGGAGAGATGGCTGAACTTGCGGCCCAGCACCTGAAGGGCAACGGTGTTGAGGAACTGATTGTGGTGAACCGCACCCTGTCAAGGGCGGTGCACCTCGCAAGGGAGCTTGACGGCCGGGCAATGGGGCTTGACGAGCTGGATGATGCGCTGACTGCCGCTGATATTGTGATAAGTTCAACAGGCGCGCCTGGCCTTGTGGTGATGAAGGAGCAGGTAAGGGGGATAATGCGCGCAAGAAGGCACCGGCTTCTTTTCTTTATAGATATAGCCGTGCCGAGGGATATTGATCCCGGGATAGAGGAGATTGATAACGCCTATGTCTATGACATAGACGCGTTGAAGGAGGTGGTTGAGGAGAACAGGGCCGAACGTGAAAAGGAGGCTGTAAAGGCGCGGCGCATGGTCAACGAGGAGGTCATAAGATTCTTGTCATGGCAGGAGCGCCTTGACATAGTGCCTGTAATAAGGATGCTCCAGGCCATGGGCGAGGAGATAAGACGGCAGGAGCTGGAACGAAGCGAGGGGGTCCTTGGAAGGCTTGGCAAAAGGGAGCGAAAGAGCATTGAGGCGATGACGCGCTCCATTGTGTCAAAGATGCTTCACAATCCGGTTGTCACCCTGAAATCCATACAGGACTGCCATGAGCGGCAACGGTTCGTGGATGTTGTATCCAGACTTTACAGACTGGATGATGACAGGAAGTGAATTGCCGGTAAATGTTAACTGTAAAGGTGGTGTACCGGAATTTTTATGGACGGAATATTTTCATGTAAATGCTGTGGCCACTGCTGCCATGGGGAGAGCACTGTCTCCATGAACAGTGAGGAGGAGAAAAGAATAGCGGAGTTCCTTGGGCTTCATGTTGATGAAATGCTCGCTGAATACTGTGTTCTCAAACCTGGCAGGACAGAGATGAAGGTGGTTGATGGACACTGCATCTTCTACGGGGATGACGGCCTGTGCAGGATTCATGCTGTAAAGCCCTTTGATTGCCGCAGGTGGCCCCTGCATCCCGGGATACTGGGGGACAGGAATGCCTGGGAGGCCATACGCAAGGACTGTCCGGGTTTCTCAGAAGATGCCTCATGGGAAGATGTGTGCAGGCTTGTAAGGGAGACGATGTGAGATTCCCATGAAAATTACAGCCAATCATGTGACCATGCTCAGGATCGTCTGCCTTCCCCTGCCATGTTACCTCATGTATGGCGGAGCATGGGAACGGACTGCCGCCCTGGCGCTCTTTGTTGTCCTGGGCCTTACGGACTACCTTGACGGAATCATGGCCAGACGGGACGGCAGCACGCCCCTCGGCAGGCTTCTTGATCCTATCGCTGACAAGATTTTCCTTGCAGTGACCTTTGTGCCACTCTTGCATCTTGGCATACTGCCTGTCTGGATTGTCTGGCCCATATTTCTCAGGGAATTTCTTGTGACCGAGCTGAGAAGGTTTATGACAGGGCGTGAGACGGGATTAAAGGTGACAGAGCTTGCCAAACTGAAGACAACCCTTCAGATGACCGGGTTCGGCCTTATACTGTTTAATGCCACCTTCCCTGACAAAGGCGTTTCCATTGCCCTTCTTCTGATGGCCATTGTAGCAAGCGGCGTCGCCTGGCTTATACTGCGACTAAGGAGGAGAGATGTCCATCCCAGGATCAAAAAGGCGCTTTTGTGGGCTGGCATAGGCCTTGTGATAATCCTGCCATGTTCAGCCGGGTGTACCAATATCATATATGGAATTGTGCTTGTGGCCATCACCCTTCTCTCAGGCTGGCAGTATATAAGGACAGGCTTTCCCATCTGTGTCGGCAAGGGCGCCCGGTCCCTGCTCTCCCTTGCCGCATCCCTTCTGCTCCCCCTTTCTGCCCTTGCCCTTGTGAAACCGGAGCAGCCTGCCAGCGTGCTGGTTATTGTTATACTTTCCCTTGAGTTTGCCGTTCAGGGTCTTGATATGTGGGCCAGGCAGGAAGGGTTCGCGGATATCTCCGGCCACAAGAGGCGTTTTATAATACCGGTCGCCTTTCTTCCGCTGCTTTACGGTATGTTGACCGGCTCTGACACCACCTCTCTCTTTATACTTGCTGCCTTTGTCTCTTCACTTGCCTATGCGATTTATGACTTTGTTCTGCACCGCAAACTTGTCTCTGACGGAATGTTCTGAAGGCAGGTCTGCCTCTGTTTCCCAATAATGCGGATATAGTCATTCTTTAGATTTTTTAACTGAAAAAGGGTTATGCCTGAAGGCATAACCCTTTGATTTTACTGGCCCGCCCAGCGCGACTCGAACACGCAACCTGCGGATTAGAAGTCCGCTGCTCTATCCAGTTGAGCCATGGGCGGGTATGTTTATCATCCTGAAATTCAGACTTTTTAATATGTCATGTTCAAAATGTAAAGGGGCTAAATTCATTTCCTCGCAGGAGAGGGATGGTTACAAATGAGTTTTTCCTGGCATTATGCATGTTATTCATTTATAATGTCGTTTTATTTTTGAGGCACTTAGGTTTTTTGGGACAGTCATGTTGCTGATTCTGACAGAACAGGTGAAGGTTTTACACTATGATGATACATCCCGGCAAATATGAAACCCGGTTTTGCATGTTGCATTTTCTGGCCGTTATTCTTGTGCCATTGGCATTACTTGCCATGCTTGCGGCAGGTTATTTCTCATATCTTCCCCTAAAGGTGGAAGTGTATACCCTGGCGATGGTGGCATTTATTTTTTTTGTGTTCGTATGTTTTGTGCGTCATAATGCTTATTTTGCATTATGCATGATAACCAAGTCCCTGAGAGTGCTCGACCGTCATATACAGAAAGCACTGGATGAAAACAGCTTGACCATTATGGGCAAGACCAAGTCCACACTGGATATCAGGAAGTTCGTTGCTGAATACTACAGGGATGTCCGCCATGACAATTTTGCCAGGATCGCCCCCGGCGTATTTCCCATGTTGGGGATATTGGGCACATTCACGGCTATAGCCATATCCATGCCTGATTTCACGGTCAGTAATGTGGAGGCACTTGACAAGCAGCTTACCCTGTTGCTGGCAGGCATAGGAACGGCATTTTATGCCTCCATATATGGCATTGTTCTTTCCCTTGTATGGATATTTTTTGAACAGCAGGGAGAGGCCAGGGCAGAACGTTATATCATGGAGCTGGAACAGTTTTATGATGATCGTCTGTGGAAAGAAAGTGAACTTGTGAAACATCAGCATCAGCAGAAGGCCCTGGAGGATATGGAAATAGTAAAGACATTGAAGGAGATATTCAATCTTGATTTCATACGGGAGCTGAACGGTCAGTACATAAAAAATTCCAGGCTGATAATAGGGGAGACAACAGACAGTTTCGGGCAGGTTGCCAAGGAGCTTCAACAGGCTGCTGACAGGCTGGAGAAACTTGCGGGGGTTGTGCTCCGGAAAAGGGATATGAATTAGTGCCATAATACTTGCTGATATTATTATCGGGGTGTCTTTACTGATGTTCGGGAAAAATAACAGCCATGCTGATCATAATTTTTGGATTTCCTATGCTGATCTGATGGCAGGGCTCTTGTTCGTTTTCATTCTTGTCATGGGGGCAATCGTATCCAAATCTGTCATTCTTAAAAATATATTGCAGAACAGGGATGAGGTTCTGGCAAGACTTGAAATTGACATAAGGGATAAGGATGCCGCAATTCAGGCATTGACAGGTAAACTTTCCGCCATCTCCTCCATGGCAGCGCAACAGGAGGCGGAGATAAAGGAAAGGGATATAGAAATCAGGCAGTACCAGTTGAAGATGGAGCGGCTTGGGAAACAGCTTGCGAAAAAAGATGATGCCCTGACTCAATATAAGAAACGATTGAAGGCCGAGCTTGAAAGGCGGAAAAAACTTGATGCCAGACTTGTGATTGCTGAGAAGGAAAGACAGATGCTCACGGGACGTGCTGATGCTTTGAACAAGAAACTTGAAGGCATAATGCGGGAATTGCGCGTTAAACAGGAACGTATTGATGTGCTGAAAACCGATTATGATTCAATGAGCAGAAAGTACAGTAGACTTCTGACTTCCATGGAAGAACAAAACAGAAAGATCAGACACCTTACAGGAATCAGGAGGCAGGTCATTGCCGCACTTAAAAAACGGCTGGGTGACAGGATCGCCATTGATTCCAAGAGCGGCGCGCTTCGCTTGTCTTCCAGCGTTCTGTTCGATACCGGCAGCGCGACGTTGAAGGCTGAGGCAAGGGCGGAATTGAAGGAGGCCTTTGGCCAATATGTAGCGGCACTTGTAAATGATCCGGAAGTAATGTCTGCCCTTGACAAGATAATAATAGAAGGTCATACGGATAGTGATGGCGGTTATCTGTACAACCTGGATCTTTCTCAACGACGCGCATATGCAGTGATGAATTTTTTGTTAACCCTGGATGTTATAAAAAAATATGATCTCAAGCCATTGATGGCTGCAAGTGGTCGCTCCTATATGGATCTCATAAAGACGAATGGAATCGAAAACAAGGAGGCATCACGCAGGATAGAGATCAAATTCAGGCTTAAGAATGATGATGCCATGCATGAGATAGAGCAGTTGTTGAAAGAAATTAACTGAAGTTTGAACAGAATTGAAGTCCCATAGCATAAAAACGGTTTTTTTTGATTACGGTGGCACCCTTGATGCCGACGGTACGGCATGGAAGGAGAGGTTTTATCCCCTTTACCTGGCAAGGGGAACAGATGTCCCGCTGGATGAATTTACGCGGGCCTTTTACGCTGCGGATGACTCCCTTGTAAGTGAAGGGCTTTTTTCTGAAAATCTTACAGAAACCGTACTTGAACAGGTCAGGCGGGTATTTTCAAATCTTGGCATCAGGGACAGGGAAGGGGATATCCTGGCCATTGCCGGGGAGTTTGTAAGGCAGTCAAGGGAACACATCAGAAGAAATATGAAGACCCTGGAACTGCTCTCCCGCAGGTTCAGGCTTGGTGTCATATCCAACAACTATGGAAATATAGAAGCGATATGCAGGGAAACAGGTCTTGCCGGTTTTATGGATGTCATGGTGGATTCCAGGCTGGTTGGATATGAAAAACCGGATGCCGGGATATTTCTGCATGCCCTTGAACTTGCTGGCTGCAGTCCGCCGGAGGCCGTTATGGTTGGAGACAATGTAAAGCGTGATATCCTGGGTGCCCGGGCGGCGGGCATCTGTCCTGTGCTTGTAAGCTCCGGCGCTATTCAGGACGACGTTGCATGTCATGTAATAGGCTCAATACCTGAACTTGAGAGGCTTCTTGCATGAAAGAGGGCGTCCGTGGCGGGATAATGGCCGCAGGGCATGGCCAACGGTTCAGAAAGGCGGGCTTTTCACTTCCCAAACCCATGATAGAGGTAGGTGGCATCCCCCTTGTGGGAAGAAGTGTGGCCTCTTTCAGGGACGCCGGTATCACCAGTATAACAGCGGTGTTCAACAGCTCAAATGTCAGGCAGTGCAGTGATTATCTCCTTTCCGGGTTCCCTGACATGGAGTTTGACATTATCTGCAGGGATACAGTTACCTCGGCTGAAACATTTCTCACCCTTGCCGCGAGCGTTCCGGATTCCAGGCTTGTAATCACCACGGTGGATTCCATTTTCGCAGAAGATACCTTTGGCTCCCTTGTCGCATTCTCTTCAGCCATGCCGCCCGGGGCGGTATGCCTTGGCATGAGCAGTTACATAGATGATGAAAGGCCTCTCTACATCTCCGTTGACGGCACAGGGCGGGTCACTGCCCTTGGGGAGAAATCTGATATGGTTACATGCGGAGTTTATGCCCTTGATTCCTCTGTTGTCAGGGGCTATAACCACAGGGATTTTATGGCCCTCAGGAAACTGCTTGGCAGATTTCTGGAAGACGGCCTGCTTGTTACAGGCCTTGACATGGGCCGGGTCATAGATGTTGACAGACCTGAAGACCTTGAAGAGGCCGGGAAAATTGTCGTTTGATGACGGGTTAAGGGGAAACGGCCTGTAAATGAGAGAAATAGACTGCCTCGGCATATTCAGGGAGGATGACCATTCACCTGGCAGGGTTTCCGACGACCATGCCGTGCTTGAGGCTGTCGCCTCGCGTATGGCTTCCCTCAGGGGGTTCAATGTCTCTCTGGCGCGGCCTGACGAACTCGCAAACGGGGTCATTCAACGTCTTGCCCCGGATGTTATTTTTTATATGTGTGAGGAGGCAGGGCCGCTTGACGCCATAGAGTCGGCAGATGCGCCTGTCAAGGTAAACTCCGTCAGGGGCGTGAAAAACACCTTCAGGGAGAATATCTGCCGCATCTTTTCAGGACGTGCTTTTTTCCCGGGGAGCTGCATGACAGCCCCTGATTTCCCTGACATCCCCGCTGGCATGGCCGGGAACGTATGGGTCAAGAGGGGGGATTACCATGCGGTTGAACCTGGCGACGTGCAGTTCGCCGGTACAGCGGAGAGACTTGAGGAGTTGCTGCGTGAGTTCAAAAGGCGTGGCATAGGGAGCGTCATGCTTCAGAAAAATGTCTCCGGTGACCTGATAAAATTTTACGGGGTTGCGGACCGGTGGTTCAGGTGGTTTTACCACATGGAACATGAGGCGCAGGGGCATCCTGTTGATGAAGGCGCGTTGCGCCGGGAGTGCGGATACGCGGCAGAGCTCGCTGAAGTTGAGGTGTATGGCGGCGACGCCATCGTCTCGTCTGACGGCTCGGTTCATATAATAGACCTGAACGCATGGCCAAGCTTTGCCCTGTTCAGAGATGAGGCGGCAGGGCATATCGCGGCGCATATTGCGTCAAGGGCTGAAAAAGAGGTGAAAAGTGGATAGAAAAACGGATTTTGCAGTGCCAGGACCGGAGTCAGAGAGGATTTTTGACATGGAGAGCCGGTATATGTCGCCGGGCCTTCAGTCCATTGCCCTGTTTTCAAAGATTGTGGTGAAAGAGGCAAGGGGAGTATGGATTACCGACGCTGACAACAGGAAGTATATTGATTTTACTGCTGGAATAGGGGTGGGCAGCGTGGGGCATTGTCATCCCCGGTATGTGAAAATACTCGGCGAGCAGATTGAAAAGGCCGTTTTTGGCAGCTTCTGCACGGAAAACAGGCTTGAGTTTCTTTCCAGCCTTGTCTCAATGCTTCCCGATGGTATTGACAGCGTACAGATGTATTCAGGCGGGGCAGAGGCGGTTGAGGCATCCATGAGGCTTGCCAAATCCGTTACGCACAAGTTTGAATTTGCCGGTTTCTGGGGCGGATTTCACGGCAAGACAGGAGGGGTGATGGGGCTTCTTGGAGACACATCCTTCAAGGCGGGGCTCGGCCCTGTCATGCCAGGTCTCTACACACTTGCTCCCTATGCCAACTGTTACAGATGCGCCCTGAAACTTGAATATCCGGGCTGCGGTCTTGCCTGCGTGGAGTGGTTCAGGGAGGCGATAAAACGTCAGACCAGCCACATGCTTGCGGGAATAGTTGTGGAGCCGGTTCAGGGAACAGCCGGGAACGTGGTTCCGCCGCCGGGGTTTCTCAGGGCAGTTCAGGAAGTCGCCAGGGAGTTCGATGCCCTTCTGATAGTTGACGAGATGATTACCGGCTTTGGGAGGACAGGTCTTGCCTGGGGATGCGACCATGACGGCGTGATTCCTGACGCAATGACCCTTGGAAAGGGGATAGGCGGCGGTTTTCCCATGAGCGTGCTGGCGGCCCCTGCCCGATATTCCGCTGCCAGACCCTTTGGCAATCCCAGCGGCAGTTCTTCAAGCTATGGAGGCAATCCCATGGCGGCGGCGGCAGGCAGGGCGGTGCTTGAGATAATCAGGGATGAAAACCTTGTGGAAAATTCAAGGCGTGTCGGGGCTGTTATAATGGAGCGGCTCAAAGCCTTTGCCGGGCAGTGCGGCATAGTCGGGGATGTGCGCGGCAAGGGGCTTATGATAGGTGTTGAACTGGTGAAGGACAAAAGGAGCAGGGAACCGCTTTCAAAGGAGCTTACAAGACGGCTTTTCCATGAGTGCCTTGATAACGGCCTTGTCAGCATGTGCTATTCGTCAAACATAAGAATAAATCCCCCCCTTGTAATCAGCGAGGATGAGGCTGTTGAGGCAACGGAAATACTTGTGCGGGCCATCCGCAAAATCGAGGAGTCGTGAGGAGAGACAGTATGAAGGGGGTAATCACCGGTTTTGGCAATATTGCCCTTAACGGTCACCTGCCAGGTTTCAGGGCCCATGATGATGTCAGGATAACAGGGGTGTTTGATCCGGTGGATGCCCGCGCAAAGGAGTGTGAGGCTGCCTTGCCAGGGGCAAGGTTCTATTCAGACCTTGACAGGATGTTGCAATGTGAACAGCCGGATTTTGTTGATATCGCGACGCCGCCTTCCAGTCATGGAGAATATGTGGCAAGGGCGCTGGAACATGGGGCCCATGTGCTGTGTGAAAAACCCCTTGTGCTGGATTCCGGTGAACTTGAGCGCATTGCATCAATGG